>CAYMIC010000001.1:0-53158 GCA_964390615.1 uncultured Candidatus Saccharibacteria bacterium
ACAAGGGGTTGACTTTTTTAGTCAAGTATGATAAGATAAGGGAAATTGAGCATTGGTTCGAAAATCATTATAAGGCATATTATCAGACAAACTTTATTAATCTAAGTTAAATTAAGTTAAATTTTATGAAAAAAATAATTTCAGCAATTTTTGTTTTCGGTTTTCTAGCGCTTGGTGCTCAGACAGCAAGTGCTTTAGGCGCGCCTATAGTTTATCAGCCACATGCTTCTAACATCACTGCTACTTCTGCAGTCTTAAATGGATCTGTAAATCCAAATGGCTACAGTACTAACGCTTGGTTCACTACTCCAGCAAGTGGAAGTCAGCAACTATTTTTCCAAAATCTTGGAAGTGGTACATCTCCTGTAACTATGTCCTCTTACACTATGACTGGTCTTACTCCTAATACCACTTACTCTTTTGGTGTTAGTGCGACCAACTCTTATGGTAACAGTTATAGTGCATTGATAACTTTTACAACTACTTCAGGTGGAAACAATAATCCCCCACCATCTCTACCTTCAGTAGATCTATCTGCAAATAGTACAAACCTACCATACGGTGGTTCTACTACTATTTACTGGGATACTTACAACGCTACATCATGTACTGCGTCAGGTGGCGCAAACGGATGGGCTGGATACAAAAATCCAAATGGTGGATCTTTCAACACCGGTGCTCTATACAACTCTACAACTTATTCCATAACCTGTTCTAACGCTTCAGGTTCCGACTCTGACTCTTTGACTATCAATGTAGCGAACCAACCCTACAACCCACCATCTGCTCCATCTGTAAACCTTACAGCTAACCCGATGAGTGTTTCTTATGGTGGTTCAAGTGTCCTTTCCTGGAATTCTACTAACGCTACATCATGTGTCGCTACTGGCGCATGGTCTGGGGTGAAACCTACTTCTGGAACATCTAACACTGGAGCTCTCACTAGTACCAAGACTTACACTTTGACTTGTACTGGTGCTGGAGGTTCAGCTTCTGACTCTGTAACTGTTTCAGTTGGCAGTCAACCACAACAGAATCCTACTGTAAACTTGAGTGCAAACCCTACTAGTGTTTCATCAGGTGGTTCTTCTACCCTTTCATGGAATTCTACAAACGCTACAACTTGTAACGCATCTGGCGGTATGGGTGGCTGGGCAGGACCAAAAGCAACTTCTGGAACATTTTACGTAAACAATTTAACTTACACTTCAACTTTCAATATCACTTGTTCTAACTCTAGTGGTTCTGCAACTGATTCTGTAACTATCTATGTTTCTCAAACTCCCCCACCTCCATCTCTTCCTTCAGTAGATCTATCTGCAAATCCTATGAGTGTAGTTTACGGTGGTTCTTCTACCCTTTCATGGAATTCTACTAATGCAAATTCATGTGTAGCATCAGGTGGAAGTAATGGCTGGGCTGGATCAAAACCAACTAGTGGAACATTTTACACTGGTAGTTTGTCCAATACTCTTTCCTACTCTATCTCTTGTTCTAATTCTGCTGGAAATACTGCAGACTCTGTAACTGTATATGTTGATACAAACAACGGAGGAAACAATGACCTAGATGTAATTACTAATACAGCAACCAATATCGACGAAGACTCTGCAACCCTACGAGGTTCTGTAACTGGAGAAGGTGTTGTAGCGTGGTTTGAATGGAGTGAAGGCGACAACAACCTAGATGAAGATACAACTCACCAAACTCTAGGAAACACAAATGGTACTAACTTTAGTTACAACCTTAATAATTTAGACGACGATACTACATACTACTTCCGTGCAGTGGCTCGTGATGATAACGGAAATACTGACTATGGTGTAGTTCGATCTTTCCGAACTTGCGACTCCAATGACAATTGTGGAAACAACAACGCTGACGACAAGCCAGAAGTCACTACAAAAACTGCTACAAGTATTTCAAACACTTCAGCTACTCTAAATGGTGAACTAGATGATCTAGGTGGTGATAATGATGCTGATGTTTGGTTTGAATATGGTGATGATCGCAATGATGTTGAAGACGGAGATGGAGATGACACTAGCCGTGAAAACATGGACGATGAAGATGATTTCAGTGACCGAATCACTGGCCTACGATCTAACACCACTTACTATTTCCGTGCAGTCGCTAGAAACAGCGAAGGTACTGACTACGGCTCTATCCGATCATTCAAGACAAGTGGAGGTGCTACAAATAATAATGGCTGCATAAATGGTTTCTGTGCACCACAAGCAGTGACTACCTTAGCTACTTCAATCGGCAATAACTCTGCTCGACTAAACGGTCTAGGTATTATCAATGACGAAGCTCAAACCAATGCTTACTTTCAGTGGGGTTCTAACACAAACTTAAATAACGAAACTCCGCATGCATTTCTTGCAACCTCTGGTTCAAATCCTTATTCTGCAAGTATCTTTGGATTATCTGCAAATACTACTTATTACTACCGAGCCGTTGTGACCAATCAATTTGGTACTTCTTATGGTGACCTAGCAAGTTTCCGAACTTCTGGAGGTAGCAATGGTGGTGGAACTGTTGCAGGATCAAGCACTACTATCATCCGAAACAACTCTTCTACTACTACATTGGTAGGTGGTACTGCTCGTCCATCTCTGATCTTCCTTTCTATCAGTCACAACGATGAGACTATCCGTCACGGTGAAATTGTAGAGTATGTTGTAAACTACCGAAACATTTCCAAAAAAGAATTAAAGGACGTAGTTTTGCGAGTAGTACTTCCAAAAGAATTAAAGTTCGTAGAAACTAGTCGAGGTTATTTCTCTGAAACTAACAATACTGTGGTTGTTAACATCGGAGACCTTCACCCTGATGAAGAAGGTTCTGTATTCGTAACAGCTCGAGTTCTTCCTACAGCAGAAGTAAACAAGATAACTGTAGTCACTGCAAACATTGCGTACACTATAGTATCTGACAATACTCAAGAAGAAGCATTCGCATATTCCAAGAACACTATCGACGATGGACTAAACCTTGGAGCATCTGCACTATTTGGAGTAGGCTTCCTACCAAACACTTTGTTTGGATGGTTACTACTTCTCTTGATAATCTTGCTTATCTTATTAGCTGCTCGTATGGCTTATAATCACGGTCGCCCACAACACCAGACCATCGTGATGCCACCACAAAACCCTCCGGTATCAAATACTTCAGGACCGTTTTATGGAGCAACTCCTCCACGAGACACACACTACTAATTATTTAGGTAAAAACTCTATAGCATCACCTACTTGTAGATTGTGCTTTAGGGAAAAACCAGAAAAGACTTCCAAGACATACTTGGAAGTCTTTTCTTTTGGTGGTGTAAAAGCTTCTGGATAAGATTCAGGTTTGGCGTCTTTTTGTATGTATACAACCTTACCCATTTCATCAAACCAAATTATATCAATTGGAAAATTCATATCTTTCATCCAGAAAGAATAATTTCCTGGGGTATCAAAAACGAAAAGCATACCTTGATCTTTATTCAAACTCGCTCTACCAGAGAGGCCCAAGGAACGAGCCTCGGGAGTAGAGACGACATCAACTTTAATGACTTGATTTACTAACTTAACTGAAATTTCGTCACCATACACATATACGCCATGACTGATATCTGTATTGGATTCCTGTTTCTTGTTTTGACTGGATGCAATAAAGATTACCACTAGTATAGTAGCTCCAATTAAAAAAGGTTTGAATTTCTTCATCTTTATTTATGACCTCCATTCCAACCAAGGTTTCTACCGATTTCTTCTGGAGTACTGCGCTTTCTGGCAAGCACGATGTGACCATTCTCAACAATAATTCTTTGAGGATGAGCTACGAGACAATGATTCATAGACAGAGCATCTTGGTACGCTCCTGTATCAAAGACCACGATGTACATAGGATCAGTCGCGCTCTCACTATAGTCATATTCCGGCAAAGTAACATAATTGTTTACACCTCGATAAACATCATCAGAATCACAAGTAGAACCAGCAAGCCAGACATCGATCAGTTTATCATCGCGTTTATTGGATATCGGAGCCAAAGCCCATTTTTGACCTATAGCCCAGGTGTCACAAAGATCATTCATAAACGATCCATCAATGACGTACCACTTCTTAGCATCGCTCTTCTTCTCTTTAATGAGCTTAGTATCGATAACTTTGAATATTGTGATTTGTGCTGGTGCTACTACATAACGACCCCACTCACAAATCAAGTTAGGATGTGGCATCTCATGCTTTTCGGCCTCAGTTTTTAGTAATTGGAAAATCTTTTCCATAAGCTTGTCGACTGTGTAACCCTTCCCTCTAGTGTAAGGTATAGGCATACCACCTCCGATGTCTAAAGTATCGAGTGATGGATTGGTTTTCTTTAATTTGAAATATACATCTAGAGCATATTTAATAGGGGTCAAGATATCCATCGGCTTTTCGATCTGAGAACCAATGTGATAATGTAAAATTTTCAAATTCTTAAAAGGACCCATGTTAAATATTTCTTTCGCCGAAAAACCAAATCTATCAATTTGTTTGTTCCAATACGAACTAGCTTTGACCGGCATATCGAGCCGTAATCCAACGTTAAACTTTGAATGCTGAAGCATTTTGAGCTCACTTGGGCCTTCGATTAGAGGAAAGATTTTTACACCTTTGTGTTGCATGTCATCAATCAAATTGATATAAGCATCATTTTTAGGTCCACTACATAGAATCCGAATATCTGGATTAAATTTATCTTGCTCGAGCATTCTTTTGATGAGCCACAGATCGTTGTAAGAAGAAGTCTCGAGATGAGCTCCTTCGCCGACTATGGCCATGACCACTTCCCGATTCTGATTGACCTTCATTGGATAGTGGTAGAAAAATTTACCTTGGTAACCAGTCTTCTTGATGACATTGTCAGCCAAATCCATGAGATCTTCTAGGCGCTCTTCAATGATAAAAGGCATCAGAATCTGGAGTGAAGTACCGAATTTTTCTGTCAGGTACTTAACATTGTAGATGTTGTGCCCTTCCTTGATGATCAAATCTCCATCGCGGTCATAATCGAAGTACTGTGTATTGAATTCTTTGGAACCCAACTTCCATAATTTTTTAGAAGCTGAAGGTCGTTTATTGTTTCCCATTTTTTTTATCTATTTTCTTTGACATTTTTTAATGGAATCAGTATAGCAACTTTGGAAATTAATGCAATAGTTTTTAAGCCTTATCTTTCAAGTACCTCCCGAGGAATTCCTCTTTAAATGCAAAGAATTTATCATCGATAATAGACTGTCTGATTTGAGCCACCAAGTTCACTATAAAATAAAGATTGTGAGTCGAGGCCAAGGTGCCAGCGAGCATTTCTTTACCATGAAAAAGATGAGCGATATAGCTTTTAGTATAGTTAGTGCAAGTATAGCAAGGGCATCCGGGATCAAGTGGAGTGTAGTCGTTTCGGAATTGTTTATTCATGATTATAATCTTGCCATCTTTAGTGTAAATGGTACCGTTTCGCCCTAGTCTAGTCGGAGCCACACAATCAAAAAGATCTACTCCGTTTTCTATCCCCATAAATAAATCTTCCGGTTCTCCAATGCCTAGCAAATGCCTCGGCTTTTCTTCTGGTAACACTTCGTTGACCCATTTTACAGCGGTCGACATATCTTCTTTCGCAAAAGATCCTCCAATTCCGAATCCATCAAACCCCTCGGTTCCCCCTGGGCCTTCAGTCCACATTTCAGAAATAACTTTTGCTGATAACTTTCTTAATCTTTCATCTCGTCCACCTTGAACTATTCCAAATAATGCAATTTTATTATCTGTATTTAATTTCTGATGCTCATTCAAACTACGCTTCGCCCAGGCGTGAGTACGATTGAGTGCTTCTTCTTGATATTTTAAATCCTCCGCGGGTGAAGTACATTCATCAAAAGCAAAAATAATGTCAGCGCCTAGGTTGTGCTGAATTTGAATAGATTTCTCTGGAGTTATGTAGTGGATACTACCATCTAGGTGTGACTTAAAAGATACCCCGTCCTCACCTATCTTAGCGAGCCGTGGTGCATCCGAATCATCGAATCTCTCTGGAATCATAAGTGATGGATCGGTAATTTTTAAAACCTTAGACATGTCCTTACCATAGGCAGCACCTAATGAAAAAACCTGAAAACCACCTGAATCAGTCATAGTGGGACCAGACCAATTCATAAATTTACCTAACCCCCCTGCATCTCGCACAATACTATCACCAGGTTGAAGAAATAAATGATATGTATTGCCGAGCACTACTTGAGTGCCTACTTCTTTGACATGCTCGACTGTAAGAGACTTCACTGTGCCCTTAGTACCAACTGCCACAAAAGCCGGAGTCAAAATTTTTCCGTGCGGAGTTTCCAACACTCCTACCCTACCGAGATGTCCTTCTAATTTTTTTTCTATTTTAAAATTCATTTAATTTATTTTTTCACTTCAACAAACTTTAATTCTTGGATATTTACCGGAGAAACCAATAGCGCTTTTACAAAAGAATCTCGAGGATCAGAGATGATAGTTTCCACTCGCGCCAAAGTATAGGGGAAAATTCCTGGCAGTACAGCTTCAGTGCCAGGCGTAAGCTCTAAGTCTCTCGGAATGTTTATTTCAAAATTTCCACCGCCTCGTCCTACTGCTTCTAGGTATAAACTTTTATCACCGACTACTACTTCTTTTTTTTCACCAGCAGTAGAATACAAAACTACCTTAGAAGTACTGCCATAGACTTGATCGATACGACCAATCGGTATATCTCCTAAAGCAAAAACTTCATCACCTACGACTACTCCATCTCGGTCTCCTAAATCAATAATCAAAGTATCGTACGCTGATTTGCGAGGTTTAGACAAAATACTACCTAATATAAAATCTGATTGCGTGTTGCGTCCTAGCGTTTCTTTTAAAGAATTATTTTCAGCCAAGAGAGTATTGTAATTAGCCATTTCGGCTTCATATTCTCGGAGTTGGTTTAGCAACTCTTCATTCTTGGACATGAGTCCCTTTTTAGATTTTAAAAAAGCTCCGCTGTTACCCAAGCCCTCACCAACATTATTTCCAAGAATAATTATCGGTCGGAAAATCGCATGAGTGACCTTTGAAAAACCTCTAAAAATAGGGGCATGAAAGTAAATTAAGAGAAAGATAATTGCCAAAATAGCAATCACTTTTTTAGTATGTTTTTTTCTTAATTTCCTATCGTGGAGGTAGCTCATCTTGATGTCCGATCAAAACTTCCTTGTAATATGGAATATCATCTAGAATTACTCCGGTACCGCGAGCGACTGCTGAGAGTGGATCATCCACCACATATACTGGAATTTTCAGAGTACTTTCAAGTAACCTATCAAGTCCTGGGAGCAATGCTCCACCACCAGAGAGCATTATGCCACGATGCATAATATCAGAAAGTATTTCTGGGGGTGTAGTTTCTAGTACATCTTTTACACCATCTACAAATTCTCGGACCGACAAAGAAATAGCTTCACGGATATCAGCATCAGTCACAACCACTTCACGAGGAAGTCCGGTGAGTAAATCACGACCACGAACTTCAGTTTCCATATATTCACCCGGAGACACAGAGCTGATGGCAATTTTCACTGCTTCGGCTGTAGTTTCACCGATTAAAATTTTAAACTCATCTCGCATATAAGTGATGATGTCTGTATTTAACCTATCTCCAGCGATTTTAATATTTTTTGATTTTACAATACCTGAAAGTGAAATCACTGCGATGTCAGTAGTACCTCCCCCGATATCGATAATCATAGATCCTACTGCTTCTTTGATAGGCATACGGATACCAATAGCTGCTGCCATGGGTTCTTCCACCAAGTACACTTCGCGAGCTCCAGCCGAACGAGCCGCATCATACACTGCGCGAGTCTCAACATTAGTACTTCCAGATGGCACACCAACTACAACCCTAGGACGACCAAACTTTTTAGACATTTTGTCTGCCTTATTGATCAGATACGAAAGCATTTCTTCAGTAACTTCAAAGTCTGAAATCACACCGTCGACGAGTGGTCGGACCGCACGGATATGACCCGGAGTTCGGCCAAGCATTTCTTTGGCTTTTGCCCCAACTGCGAGGACTTGGTTAGTCTTGATGTTAACCGCTACTACCGATGGTTCATTGATTACGATACCGTGGCCTTTCAAATACACTAGAGTGTTTGAAGTTCCCAAGTCTATACCAATATCATTTGAAATTAAATCATAAAACTTTTTAAACATTATTTTTTTCTTCCTTATTTTCTTGCAGCATTTTTAAAAGTTCTTCTTTGGAAATCACACTACCTTTCTCCTCGGTACGGCGTTTGACCTCGACTCCATTCTCTTTGAGAGATCGTGCGGAAACCACTACTCGAATCGGCATTCCTAAAAGGTCAGCATCCGCAAATTTTTCTCCAGCGGAAACTTCCTTTCGATCATCAAAGAAAACCTCGATATTATTTTTTTGCAAAGTCTCATACAATTCATTAGCTTCTGTCATAACCGCTTCGTCTTCACCGAGACTCAAAAGATGCACTCGAAATGGCGCTATAGCTTCTGGCCAGATGATGCCTTTGTCGTCGGAAAGAATCTCAACCACAGTGCCCATAAGGCGAGTAACTCCTATGCCGTAACCACCCATAAATACAGACTTTTTATCTCCAGCTTCATCAGTATAAAAAAGTTCAAAAGGATCAGTGTATTTAGTACCTTGTTTAAAAATATTTCCAACCTCAATGGACTTCATAGGAACCAAATCTTCCCTTTTCACACCTAAGTCTTCGAGTATCTTTTCGTCTAGAACTTCTTCATTCACAGCTATACCTTTATTTTCATCAACATAGATAGTATCTTCTCCAGCTTCAGATATAGTCTGAAACTCGTGAGAATACTGAGAAAATGTTCCACCTGAGGCAAAGGTCACATAAGTACGATGACCAATACCGCAACGGGTATACACTTTCATATACGCCTTTTTCACTTCTTCGTAAAATTTATCCAAATCTTCTTGGGTACGAGTAAAAGAGTACAAATCCTTCATCAAAAACTCGCGACCACGCATGATTCCAGACTTTGCTCGCAACTCATTTCGAAATTTAGTTTGAATTTGGTAAATATACAAAGGTAAGTCATTGTAAGATTTTACATATTCAGTTAGGAGATTCACTAGTTGTTCGTCATGAGTAAAACCCAAACCGAGTTTAGTTTGATCTTTCAATTCTGTTTTAAACCAAACATCTACTAAGTTATCATCCCATCGGCCAACTTTTTCCCAAACATCTTGCTTCTGCAGTGCAGTCATGATCATCTCCTGAGAACCTATCGCATTCATTTCCTCTCGGATTATGTTTGAAATTTTATTCAAAACTCTCCACCCTAGTGGCAAATAGCTATACACCCCAGCCATTTCCTTATGGATAAACCCCCCACGGATTAAAAGCTCGGCGTTTTTAGATACTTCGTCAGAAGGTGCCTCTTTTCTAGTTTTAGTGAAAAGTTGTGTTTGTCTCATATATAGAACTCATACTACCCGAAAAAAACCTTTTGGTCAAAGGCTGTATTTTTAGAGATTACCAGGCCTTCGAGTTGCAAAAAGCAAAGCTTTCTGTTAATATAAGACTCATGCAAAAAACCCAAAACAAGGCGGATTTAAAGGATAAAAACGAGGTCACTAGCGTCGAAGATATGTTCGTTGCTGGAGCTCATTACGGCTACTCCAAGACCCGTAGACACCCATCTGTATCCACTTACATCCACACTACTAAGAACAAGACCGATATTATCGATCTTGAAAAGACTTCTGTACTTTTAGAAGAAGCCAAGAATTACGCCAAAAGCCTAGGTGCCGGTCACAAGACAATATTATTCGTAGGAACCAAGCCAGAAGCTAAAGAAGCTGTTAAAAGTGCTGCTGAAGCCCTAAATATGCCCTACGTCACTGAACGCTGGATCGGAGGTACACTTAGCAACTTTGTAGAAATCAAAAAGCGTATCGCTGAACTCGAAAACTACAAGAAAGAAAGTGCAGTTGGTGGCCTTGAAAAGTACACCAAAAAAGAACGAGTGGTTCTAGCTAAAAAGATGGAAAAGTTAGCTCGATACTATACTGGTCTATTGGGTCTCAAGAAATCTCCTGAAGCTTTGTTCATAGTTGACGGTAAGGAAGAAAAAATCGCTCAGACTGAGGCTATGAAATCTGATACTAAAGTTATCGCTCTTCTAAACTCTGATTCCAATATCAAAGGTATCGATTTCCCTATCATTGGTAATGACGGAGCAATACCTTCTATCAAGCTCTTTGTAAACGCTATCGCAGATGCCTACAAAGAAGGTACAATGTCTGTACAGCAAAAAGAAGTTTAAATTATTCAACATAATTGTTCTCATTCTCTAGAATGAGTTTTTGAAAAATCTTATATATGGCAACACAAATCACAACAGAACTTATCAAGGAATTGCGAGATGCAACTGGTATCTCGGTCATGCAGTGCAAGCGAGCTCTAGAAGAAGCTGAAGGCAATATGGAAAAAGCCTTGGCTATCCTAAAGAAGACTAGCTCTGATATCGCTCTCAAAAAGCAAGATCGCACAGCAGCTGACGGTGCAGTTATGATTAAAAACGATACTAGTAACAATGCCCTTCTAGTGGCTCTACACTGCGAGACAGACTTCGTGGCTCACAATGAAGACTTCTTGAACCTACTCTCTTCCCTGGTCAATATCGCTGCTACTGAAGGAATCGAAGCTATGAAAGCTAAAGCCAAAGACCTGATCGATCCTATCATCCAAAAGACTGGTGAAAAGATTGAACTTGGAGATGCTTATGTCGTCTCTGGTAGTACTGTAGGATCTTATGTGCACAATGGTAAACAAGGAGTAATAGTATCTCTCGAAGGTGGAGACTACAACCTAGCAAAAGATATCGCTATGCATGTAGCGGCCATGAAGCCAGAATACATTTCTCCTAGTGATATCTCTCCCGAAGCTACTCAAACTATGACTGAAATTTTCGAAAAGGAAGTGGCAGGAATAGACAAACCAGAAGATATTAAAAAGAAAATGCTTGAAGGTAAGATTAATACTTACTTTAAAGAAAAGACACTTCTATCTCAACCATTTATTAAGGACGGAGATATGACCATCGCCGCTCTTTTGGATAAGAATAAAGCGAAAATCTTGGACGTGAAGCGATATGTAATCTAAAGCTATGAACTTCCTTCTTATTTTATTTTTTGTTTCTCTCGCCGGTATCATATTCATGATTTGGCGGAAAATAGTAAGAAAAGAAGAGATAGTGGACGAAGAAGACGCTCCAAATGATGCTATCTTAGATATACCCTATGTTGATGAGATAAAGTACATGACTGTAAAAAAGATGAAAGAATACGGTTATATAGTTCTCTTATCAAGTATCCGGATGTCTATGAAGTCAACGCATGTCGTAAAAAAAGCCAGTAAGGAAATAGCGGAAGTAGTAAAGAATACTATTTTAAAAGGAGGAAAAGAATCCGAAGATCCGAAAGAAGTATCCAAGTTCCTTCAATTAGTAACGGATTACAAGCACAAGATCAAAAAGATCAAGCGAAAAATCCGAGAAGAAGAGGGCTTGAATTAGATATCGTTTTAGTGTAGATTAGAGAAACAGTTTGCCGCCTTAGCTCAGTTGGTAGAGCTACACTTTTGTAAAGTGAGGGTCCTCGGTTCGAGTCCGAGAGGCGGCTCCAGAAAATTACTTATCGTATTTCCGATCTTTTAAATCTATAGACTCTCCTGGCTCTACAGTAACACTAGCCATGGCATCATCATCTTCACTAGGATAATATCCCGTACTTGATTCTGTAATATTTTTGCTCGCAACTTTTCCTAATGGATCTATTTCTATTTTATATGATTTTCCATCTCCACCATCCTCTTTTTTCCATACAGCAGTCGTTCCTAGTTCTTGACTAGCAAACCATTCACTATAACTTGCTACTTTTTTTGATGCTAATGGATTTTCAATTACCTTATCATTTTCTTTTATAGTATATCTAGTCTTTGAAATTGTTTTACCATTTATCTCTCCCGGAGCGTAAGCTTTAGTAACTTCTTTGTACTTTAAAGCAAATTGATCAATTTCATCTTTTGATAATTTCGCAAATTCTTCCTTAGTTATTTGATTATCCTTTAAAACTCCTACTTCTTGTAATCGATCATAAAAAGCCGCCCTTCCTATCGGAACTTCAGCATTTTGCCCTATAGCACTACCAGCACCCAGTCCTGCGGCTGTAAACATAACTGCCTTTGTTAAATTTTTTGCATTCTTTCGTAAGTTTTCAAAATTTCCAAATTTCATATTTTTTATAGTTAATTTATTAATACATCCCAATCATAGCATTTATCTTACTTAAATAAAAAGCCAGGCACAATTTCAATGTAGCCTGGCACTCTCAGTATTTAATCAGGGGAACACCCTAACATCAAGAATTATTTTAGTTCAAGAAGTTTGTTACTGTGGGTACAAATGTACCCTCTTGATGAACTTTGTAAATTTCTTTGGGAATCACAAGGATCCCCTTAATTTTCTTTTTCGCATTTTGCTTGCCAAAGCGATCAATCACCTTAAGGATTAAAGTGATTAAAACCATCCTTAATTTTGGATTACACTTTCCAAGCTTTTCCTCAATTTCAAACATCCCATTTTCTTCATTTGCATTCATGGTTGTAGTTTTAAAATTTTGAAAAAATGTACAGGACAAGACCTTACTTTGTCCTCTGCATAAAGTATATCACTTTTTGGGTTAAAAGTCAAGCACAAAAAACCCTATATTACTAGGGTTTTTTGGTGGTTTCGGGAGTAATGTTAGCTTTCTCTTTTTCAGTTTCTTCTAAGGTTTTTAGGTCAAAAGTCTTTTCAACTAGAGCCCCAAGTTCTTCAATAGAACGAAAACCAGTCAGAGGTTCATCATCCACCACCAAAGCTGGCAGTTTAGTATCCTCTATCTTGTAGATATCCAACATGGCTTTGACTGCAGAGAGGTCAGTACTGTAATCAAAAGAATACACTCGGAGATCTGGGTAAAGTTCTCGCAGACGAGACAGTACTAGTCCTTGGCGCTCACACTCACTGCAATTTTCAGCAGTAGTATAGAAATATAGAATAAAGGCATAATTCTCACCACATCGCTCAGCGATACGCTTCAGCAGGAGGTAATCCTTGATTTCAAGTAGCGAATAATATTTCTTCAAATACGCAAGTTCGCTATCAGATCCTAAGTTACTCTCTCCCCACTCGAGTTTGCTACCAAATTCAGAAAGTTCTTGAGAAAGTGTAGAACTCGAAACGTTCTTGCAAGATAGCTCTGAAAGAAGTGAAAACTGAGTTTCTGATGAAAGAATATCGATAGCTATTTGGTCTTGAATATTCTGCAAGGCCTTGATTTTTTTGCTTCCAAAAAAACTACTGACATATGTCGCAGTCAAAAAAAGCATGATGGTGATAAAGAGAACTATTAAATATTTTTTCCAATCAGTAGGTTCTGGGTTCATATATTTATCGCCAAGACGGTGTATTAGTAAATATCGTATTGTAAACAGCTTTCATTAGCCAAAACGGAGCGATGATACTGTAAATCACAAAGAAGTAAATTATGTTCACAGGAAAAGTCCACTTACCAGAAACCATACGGTGACCTAGTAAAATGGAGAATATAACCAAAGAGTACAGCACAATACTTATGAATATAAATGACTGAGTATTTATAAAAAATGGATCAAAGTTCATAGCGCCTGGAGAAAAGTGAAAGCCGACAGTACGATACTTTTCAACCTTATCTACCACAAAACTCCCGAAGGCCTCTGCCACTCGAAAAAACAGAAAGCTCGCTGCAAATATAGAGACGATACCACCCGGAATAGTAAAGAAAGAAAAGTGACCATATCTTTTTTTGAAAATTGCTGAACGATAATCTATGGTGTTGTTAATAAAACCATAAATCCAACGTAAACGCTGCTTATAAAGCTTCTTGACTGTCGGAGGAGTGTTGGTATAGACATAGGCATCGTTGCACTGCTCGATCTTGTAGTGGTTGGTCTGCATACGATAAGCAATCTCCATGTCCTCGGTATTATGAGCCTTACGGTAATTACCAAGGTCATCAAACACCTTCTTTCTAAATATTGTCAGCGGTCCTGGGGTCACATGAATTGCCGAGAGAAATGCCAGCATTTTCTTAACATACACTGACATATAGTATTCAGCTTTTTGAGCTTTTTGGATGATTGTCCGAGGATTGTTTACGATGATAGAAGGAGCGACTGCCATGACATTTGGATTCTTTTCAAAGTAACTCATGATTCTCCCAAGCGCCTCAGGGTCAACAAAAGAATCCGCGTCTAAGCAACCAACAAATTCTGTACGAATATTTTGGAGACCCAAGTTTAGTGCAGTATGCTTGCCACCATTCTCTTTTTGGAAAACTTTGACATTACTATACTTGGTAAATCTATTGATAACTTCCCAAGTTTTATCACTCGAACCATCGTCTATTAAAAAAATATCCAGTTTAGATTTTGGATAGTTTAGGTTAAGTAGTGATCGCACGGTTTTGTAAATAGTTTTTTCTTCATTCCAACAAGGAACCATGACTGTAACGCTCGGGTACTTGGAAAGCTTGGCTTCACCACTTCGAGTTAAGATTTTACCCTTATTTTGAAAAAAAGTAATAAGCAAAAAAACCTGCACATATATGGACAGAAACGCCAAAATATAAAAGATTGTCTGCGATATCGACTCCATGCTAGTCCTTGAAATATAACATTTTTTGGTCAAAAAGTAAAACACCGTGAGCCTGGTGGCCCACGGTGTTTTAACTTTAGAAATTTAAGGATTTAACCCAAAAACTACATGTTTGTTGTTGCTCCTCCTGTAGTTGGAGTAACTCCACATGTGCAAGAAGCACACTTTTTGCACTTGCAACCGATAAGCTTCATAAGAGCTGCAACACCTACCAATACGTACACGACTGCTTCGATAGTTGGCATACTGCCCAAAACCATATTAACTACATTCCAGTTGTGCATCATAAGCATACCTACGCCTACGAGACCCCAGTTAAGACCTCCTATTACCAATAAAATTTTACTTACCATAGAAACTGCACATCCTCCCCCCTTACATCCGCAAGATCCACACATAATTTTTATTCAAAATTAAATAATAATTTTTCCACCTCTGCGACGACAGAGGTCGAACAGATTTATACCTTTTATTATACCATGCTCTAAAAAAATGCTATACTAGCGATATTAACACTAAGTCAGATTTATATAAAAATGGAAAATAATTCAAATCCTATGGTCCCCCAAAATCAGTCCCAAATAGCCGGAGCGATACTTATAGTTGGAATCCTTATCGCTGGAGCCATCTTGCTACGAGGCAATATGCCAACCAAACAGGTAGCCAACACTAACAACCCAAACACCCAGGTAGTCGCAGAATTACCTCCTGTCAGCGCTTCAGACCACATAATAGGCAGTGCTTCCGCTAAAGTAGTTATCGTAGAGTATTCAGACACTGAATGCCCATTTTGCAAAGTCTTCCACAACACCCTGCACGATATCGTAACTGAAAACAATGGGCAGGTGGCTTGGGTATACCGCCACTTCCCTATAGACAGTTTACACCCAAAAGCTTTTCATGAAGCCGAAGCTACTGAGTGTGCATATGAGCAAGGTGGCAATGAAATGTTTTGGAAATATATTGATGAAGTTTTTGCTCGCACAGAGTCCAACAACAAACTCGATGTCGCTGAACTTCCCAAAATTGCAGCAGACTTAAAACTAGATATGGAAAAATTCAATACCTGCCTCGAGAGTGGAAAATTTGCAGATAAAATTGAAGGTCAAATCACTGAAGCCCAAAACTCTGGAGCTCGTGGCACACCTGCGTCTTTCATCATAGTCAAAGGTAAAGTTGTCGGCACCGTACCTGGCGCTGTATCTAAAGCTAAACTCCAAGCCCAACTAGACACATTGTTGAAATAAAGAAATAAAAAAAAAGGAATGCGAGGGCATTCCTTTTACTGTTGTCTTATCGTATTAATTTCCAGGTTTCCTGTGGCTCTTTTGAAGTATTAAAGTAACCATCAACTAAAAGAAATATTTTTAATGGCAAGAAACCTATCCATTCAGTACAAGTATCCCAAAATGAATGGGGTCCTGGTTGATCATAGCTACTAAGTGCTGTGAAAACGAAAAATAGTGAACACAGAATCACTAGGATAGACAAACACAGCAACCACCAATTTTCAGGTGTGACGGGTATAGATTTAAAAATACCCCAAACTGCCAACACGAGCCAACCAACTCCCAGCAAAGCAATGAGAATTACTTTCATAAGTTTGATAAACGAGTTAAAATCCATGACGAAGTATTTTGAGATTAAAAAATAACTTATTTCCCCCTCAATCTACTATATTTAACAAAAAAGTCAATACAAAAAAGCCCTATATTTCAAGGGCTTTTTTGGTGATAATTTATTTGTTAAACGACTAGGTCTTGCCTAGTCACTTTTGAAAGTTAACCATTCAAAAATCTCTCTCGAAAATTCCTTCTTTGAATTAAAGTAGACTGGAAATGCTTTGTAATTTAGAATTTTGTTTTGCAATCTTTCATTGCCTTTATAATCTACATAGCTAGAGTATTCATAGTTATCTAAGTAATCTAAAGTTTCTTTTTTATTCTTTATCCCCTTTTCTTTCCAGTCTTTATCTATTAACTTTACAGCATTTAAATGAATATATGAAAAAATGTATTTTAAATATCGATCAGTATTTAAATATTGTGATTTAAATTTACCCTCAAATAAACTACCAGTTCTTTGATATTTTTTATTGTAATACATTACATACGCAGTAGTAAGTTTTTGCATAAATTTACTTATGCTTCCGTTCTCCGTTTCAGTAACTAAAATATGAAAATGGTTTGGCATAAGAGTATAGGCTCCTATGCTAACCAATAAATTACCCCGCTCAAAATCAAAAGGACTTTCTCCTTTATTCAATCCATAGCTTCTAAAGTTATTAACTGAGTTACAAGCAAACAATAACCCTACAAAGTGACGATAATCTTCCTTGTCATGAAATATTTTTTGCTTACTATTGCCCCTGTTATAAATGTGATAAAACTCACCCAAGACAAAAGCTTGTTTACGTGTTGACATGTTTATATTATATTGAAACAAAAATGACTAGGCAAGACCTAGTCATTTTTGTTTAATCAATATTTAAATCAGCTAGAATAAATTCAGCTATTTCTTTAGTGTTTAATTTACTTGAATCAAATATAGTGGTGTAAGGATAGTCATTATCTTCATGTCTTTTCATGATTAAATCCATGTGTTCCTTGGAAATGACAGGTTTGTTTAAGGTTTTTGATCTTTCTCTTGTTCTTTGTTCAAGAACACTCCTATCAGCAAAAACCGCATATGCCAAAAAATCTGCTTTGTGCTTCTCTGCAATTAAACTCAAACTCTCTACCTCCTTCCTATTCATTCCCTGATCAACGATTACGCTTATGCCATTCTTCAAATATTCCTCAGTCATTGCATTTATAACTTTCCGAGTTATCTCATCATGGGTTTTTACTTCTCTAAATTCTGAAATAAAACGTTTTATGTGGTCTGAACCAATATGAGCAGTATGTGATAAGTCATCATGCAGAAAATCAGCAAGAGTAGTTTTACCTGCTCCTGCTGGTCCGCTAATCACGATAAGAAATAAATCTTTTACTCTTTTCATTTAGTCGAAATAGTTTTTTAACCTTGAAATCTTTTCATGACTTCGGAGCTTTTCGTGCACCTTTGCCTCGATCTGACGAATACGTTCTCGAGTGACGCCAAATTCTTCACCTACCCGCTCTAGCGTATGCTGGATACCGTCTAGGAGTCCATAACGCATCTCTAAGATCTTTCTCTCCTTTGGGTTTAGCTCATCGAGTACACTCTTGATCTGGTCAGAAAGAATTCTTCGTGAAGACTCTTGGTCTGGGCGGAGAATTTTGTCATCTGGAATAAAATTCTCGAGAGTTGATTTATCATCGTCGTCTCCGATAGGTTGCTCGAGGGAAATAGTTTCTTGAGAAATATTTTCAATCACGTGGATCTTTTCTACTGGGACGCCCATCTCAGTCGCTATCTCTTCGGCCAACGGTTCACGGCCTAAGTCTTGAGAAAGTTTTCGGTGAATTTGTTTGTACTTAGAAATAGTCTCCACCATGTGAACTGGAATACGGATAGTTCGAGATTGATCAGCGAGAGCACGAGTGATGGATTGACGAATCCACCAAGTAGCGTAAGTGGAGAATTTATAACCCTTGGTCCAGTCAAATTTTTCAACTGCCTTAAATAGTCCCAAGTTTCCTTCTTGAATCAAATCAAGAAGATTTAGGTTAGCACTACGTCCAACATACTTTTTGGCGATAGAAACTACCAGACGAAGATTCGCTCGAGCCAGCAAGTTCTTGGCTTCGATATCCCCTTTCTCGATTCGCTTTGCGAGTTCTTTCTCTTCGTTGGCATAGATCAGCGGATACTGACCAATTTCTTTCAAATACATTTGGATAGAGTCGTGAATCGCAGATTTGTTTAGATCAAGCTCATTTACATCAGTATCTAGGTTTAGTAAATTACCACCCTCGAGAACATCGATTCCAGCTACTCCGAATTTCTCATACAGTTCATCTAGGAAAAAGATATTGTTCTCGATGTCAGGGAAAGTCTTGAGAATCTCATCGTAGGTGATAAATCCTCGTTTACGGCCCTTCTCTATAAGCTCATCCGATCGCTTGCTCAAATCCCCTGCCTTTCGTTCAGCCGCATTTAATTTCTTTGGCTTCTCATCTTTAACTACTTTTTTCGCTGGTACTTTTTTGACTTTAACTGCTTTAACTTTTTTCGCTTTGACGACTTTCACTACTTTCTTTTTTGCCTTAGCAACTACAGTTTTTTTAGGCTTAGAAACCTTTTTGGTGACCTTAGTTTTTATTTTGTTTTTTATTTTTTTCTTCATATTATTCAAAAATGTTATTCACCCGACCGCTTTTAATATCTTGTATCTCGTTATTCAACACTTGGCACTCTGCTAAAATTTTAATTGATGCATCTTTATCTCCCTTAGTCTCAGCGACATGCAGTTCTCTCATTTTTTTACCTAAGGTCTCTTTGATGTATTCTTGCTTTAAATTGGCCAAGAGTTCCTCGACTTCTTTTTTTAAATCTATCATATCAGTATAAAAAACTTCAGCTTCGTATATCAGATCTTCTCGGCTACCTTCATAATCCTCTAATACTTTACTATCATCTTTGCCCCAAATCCTGCCTAACTCTTTGATCACTTTCTCAGGGTCAAATTTTTGTTCAACTAGGGACTTTTGCCAAAGTACGATACCCACCAATCGCCGCTCGATATGATCTTTCCTAAAGAGTTTATTCCCACCCTCCTTCAAAGCTTCGAGTTCATTGCGCTCAGTAGTGTATTCAACTTCAATATTTTTAAGATCAGATTGTAAAGCCTCGATAGGTATACCCGAAGCATCACTAATACGTTTCAAGAAATGAGTTTTTTCAATAGAACTTTCTATGAAATTCACATAAGGCAATACTTTCTCTTTGATCTCCCGTCCAGCTTTTCTAGTATCTTCTTTAAAATCCTCCAAAACATTATCCAATAAAAACTCTATCACATGCTTGGAATTACGGATAGACTCACGCCAAGCATCCACTCCTTTTTGCAAAATTGTGTCCGCTGGGTCTAGTCCCTTTTCCATCTTGGCTACCTTCACATCCATCCCTAAGGATAAAGCTATTTTGCTAGCACGACTCGAAGCATTGAGTCCCGCCTTATCCGCATCAAAAGCAATTACGATATTAGTGGAGAGTCTTCGTACTAGTCCAAGGTTTGAAACTGCTCGCTCCTTAGTCTCTTCTTTATCCGAAAGTGCTGTACCTGATGTCGCTACCGTATTTTTAAACCCGGCTTGGTGTGAGAGCACTAAATCCATCTGACCTTCCACAAGGATAGAGAAATTATTTTTTCGGATTGAATCTTTCGCTTTGTCGAGACCATAGAGCACCATGGATTTATTGAAGACTGGAGTGTCTGGACTGTTTAAATATTTCGCTGATTTTTCTATGACATCCGCTGGTAAACCTGGCTCAAATATTCTTCCAGAAAATGCTATGACTCTGCCACTAGTATCTGTAATCGGAAACATAATTCGTGAACGAAAACGATCATACATACCATTGTCACCTTGTTTTGCAAGTCCAGCCTGCTCTATCTCTTTGTCGGTAAACTTTTCACTTCGCAAATGTTGATACAAAAAATCCCAACCATTTTTAGCAAAACCAATTCTAAATTCTGCTATGGTTTTCTCATTGATTCCCCGACCAAGCACGTAGTCCAAGGCCTCTTTCTTTTCTTTCAAATTCTTTTCAAAAAAAAGTGCAGCAGATTCAAGAGCTCGATATATTCTCTCCTTTTCACTCTCCTTTTCTTGATTGAAATCCCCTAAAGATACTCCGGCTTTTGCTGCTAAGAGTTTCAATGCTCCTTTAAAGTCTAAGCCTTCAAATTCTTCCACAAAAGTAAAGATATCTCCTGAAGCCGAACACCCGAAGCAGTAATAACTCCCTCGGGCCGGCGACACAAAAAAAGATGGAGTCTTCTCGTTGTGGAACGGGCATCTAGCCCGGAGATTAGCCCCTGAATTTTCAAGCTTTATATAAGAAGAGACTACTTCTTCGATTGACAGCCTCTCCTTTATTTTTTGAACGGGAGAGTTCATGACGATGTTATTCTTCTGTAGGTTCGCTTGCTACTTTCGAGCTAGCTTTACCCGCTCCAGTGAATCCTGTACCTGCTGGAATTAGTCTTCCGATGATTACATTTTCCTTTAGACCTCGTAGATTATCAACCCCACCCTTAACTGCGTTTTCGATAAGCACACGGTTAGTATTTTGGAAGGATGCTGCAGAGAGCCAACTCTTGGTTCGAAGTGACACTTCAGTGATACCCAAAACCACAGTTTCAGCCTTAGCCTCTTTTCCACTCATACCAGCTACTCGTACATTTTCTTCAATCAAGGCAGTGTTCTCCACGATATCTCCTGCAGAGAAGTTAGTCTCACCAGCGTCTTTAATTCTTCGTCGAGAAAACATTTGACGAATTATGATTTCAGTGTGTTTTCGAGAAATAGAAGCACTTTGTAGTTCATACACTTTATTGATTTCTCGGATGATGTACTCTTCAACAAGCTCCTTGTTTCCATACTTTAAGATTTCCATGATGTCGGCAGAACCGTCTGAAATCAGTTCACCAGATTTTACTTTGTCTCCAGTTTTTACGATTGGCAAACGTGGATATGCTACAACATATTCAATTTCATTTGGCTTACCATCAACCTTAGAATCAGAAAGAACTTTGATAGTCTTATCCTTTCCATCCTTATCTTTGACTTCAATAACTTCACCATCAGTTTGAGACACTACGGCTGGATTTTTAGGAATTCGACGTTCAAAAATTTCTTCAATACGAGGCAAACCTGTAGTGATGTCTGTTCCTGCCACACCTCCAGCGTGGAATGTACGAAGAGTCAACTGTGTACCTGGTTCACCGATAGCCTGTGCTGCGATAATACCGACAGCTTCTCCAAGATCTACCAAACGATTTCGTCCAAGGTCTAGACCGTAACACATCTGACATAGTCCATGTACAGTTTTGCAAGTAAACGGTGATCGAACAGCAACTTGTTCAAAACCAGCTTTTTCGATTACATGTGCTTCTTCTTTAGTAATCAAGAAACCTTTTTTATAAGCTACTTTACCTTCTTTATCTTTCAAATCTTCTAGAAGTACGCGACCACGGATATTTTTGGAAAGTGGAATTTCGATTCCAGAAACATTTTCTTTAGTAACAATTTTACCTTCCTTAGTACCACAATCAACTTCAGTGATAACTACATCTTGGGCAACGTCAACCAAACGTCGAGTAAGGTATCCAGCTTTCGCAGTGTTTAAAGCGGTGTCAGATGCTCCTTTACGCGCACCGTGAGTAGTCACGAAGTATTCAATCGGAGAAAGACCCTCATGGTACGATGCTAGAATTGGAAATTCTAGAGTCTTACCTTGGTTGTTTTGAATCAAACCTTTCATACCAGTCATCTGAATAAGTGAAGTCATAGTACCTCGAGCCCCAGATGTAAAGAGGTCATAAGTAGAACCTTTTTTATCCAGAGTGTTTGGTAGAACTTTTTCCAAATCCTTTTTAGCTAAAGTCCAAACTTCAATAATCTTCTGATACTTCTCTTTATCTGAGAGAAGACCATCAGTCCATTGAGAGATAATTTCTTCTTCAGTTTTCTTGGAATCTGCAATAATTTGAGCTTTTTCTACTGGAACTTTAACATTGTCCAATCCCCAAGTAGTACCAGAGTGAGTTGAGTACTTGAATCCGAATTCTTTAATCTTATCTAGGATTGGTGGAGTTCTATCAATACCGTAGTGCATCACTAACTCATCCAGCAAAGAGGAAATTCTCTTTTGGTTCATTTCATCATCCACATAAGGAAAATCGTTCGGCAAAATACTGTTGAAAAGAAGTTTACCTACAGTGGTATCAAATATTTCACCATTAAACTTTTCATACTTTGGAGTATTGGTTGCAAGTACTTTTATTTTTGCTCGGAAAGATATCACACCGTATTCGTACGCAGTGATAGCTTGGTTTGGAGTCGCAAAGTATTTACCTTCACCTACTTCACCATCTAGTGACTTAGTCATCCAGAAAGCACCAAGTACCATGTCTTTTGAAGGGTGCACGATAGGATCACCATTTTGAGGCTTGAGTAAGTTTTTATTAGCAGCCATCAAATCGCGAGCTTCTGCTTGAGCTTCGACTGATAGAGGTACGTATACGGCCATCTGGTCTCCGTCGAAGTCAGCGTTGAACGCGGCACAAACCATCGGGTGTACTTGGATAGCATTACCTTCAATCAATATCGGATTGAAAGCTTGAATACCAAGACGGTGAAGGGTAGGTGCACGGTTTAGGAGAACATACTTACCATCGATAACTTCTTCGAGCATAGCCCAAACTTCAGCAGTTCTCTCTTCGATCAATTTATTTGCTCCACGAATGTTGAATGCCAATTCAGCTTCCAAAATTTTGGAAATTACGAATGGTCGGAAAAGTTCAAGAGCCATGTGTTTTGGCAAACCACATTGGTTAAGCTTTAATTGTGGACCAACCACGATAACAGAACGACCAGAATAGTCTACTCGTTTACCAAGAAGGTTTTGTCGGAAGAGACCTTGCTTACTCTTCAAGTTATCAGACAAGGATTTTAGAGCTCGCTTTTGAGACTGGCTCATAGCTGCACCATCGTTTTGCTTGGCGATAGAGTTGTCAATCAAAGCATCTACTGCTTCTTGAATGATACGCTTTTCGTTACGCAAGATAACATCCGGAGCATTGATTTCTTTTAATTTCTTTAGACGATTGTTTCGGTTGATAACACGGCGATATAAATCGTTTAAGTCTGAAGTTGCATGTCGTCCACCTTCGAGGGCTACCATAGGGCGCAATACTGGAGGAATAACTGGAATAGAAGTTAAGAACATCCATTCTGGTCGGATATTAGCGTAAGTCATAGCTCGGATAAGTGACATTCGCTTTTGAAGTTTTTCTTTCTCAGCTGCACTCGCTTTTTCAAGCATGGTCTCAGTGTGAGCCTTCAACTTGTTGAGATCTAGATTTTTGAAAATAGTATAAATTGCTTCAGCACCGATATTGGCTTCAAAACAAGTACCGTACTTCAAAGAGTAATGGTGGAAAGAAATTTCATTTAGAACCTTACCTTCGTAAATCTCACCAATTTCTTTTTTAGTGATAGAAAGTAAAGTTTTTAGTTTCTCACGAGTTTCATCGTCAGCAGCATTCTTTAGCTTCATCTTGTACTCCTTGTCGAGTCCTGCGATAACTGCTTCTTTTTCATCTTCATGAACTCTAGTGATGATATAGCCAGCAAAGTAAATAACCTTCTCTAGATCAGAGACTGAGATATTAAGAAGGATACTCATTCGAGATGGTACGCCACGCAAAAACCAAATGTGTGCAACCGGAGTAGCAAGTTCAATGTGACCCATGCGTTCACGACGAACTATAGATCGAGTAACCTCGACTCCACATTTTTCACAGATAATATCTTTGTATCGAATTCTTCGATATTTACCGCAGTAACATTCGTAATCTTTCTCTGGACCGAAAATTTTCTCATCAAATAGTCCGCCTCGTTCACTTCTACCAGTACGGTAGTTGATAGTTTCAGGCTTGGTGACTTCTCCATAAGACCATTCTTTGATTTGCTCAGGTGAAGCTAGTTTGAGTGCGATAGAATCAAATTCAGTTGTATTGAGTGTTTTCATATATTTTAATTCTTTTGATCGTTACTCTTAAGATTTACATCTAGCGCCAACCCACGCAAGTAGTTAAGCATCACATTGAAGGACGCAGGAGAATTTGGCGGTCTGATGATTTCATTTTTAATGATAGCGTCAAATGTCGCTGATCGACCAGCTATGTCGTCGGATTTAATAGTTAACATTTCTCGCAAAGAGTAAGCTGCGCCATATCCTTCAAGTGCCCAGACTTCCATTTCTCCAAATCTCTGTCCACCGCCTTGAGCTTTACCACCAAGAGGTTGCTGAGTGATAAGAGAGTAGGGTCCAATCGATCGCATGTGGATCTTGTCTTCCACCATGTGGTGCAGTTTGAGCATGTACATATAACCCACTGCTACATCTTGCTCAAATGGTTCTCCGGTTCGTCCATCAAAGAGTTTCATCCGGCCGTTCTCAGGTAATCCTGCTTTCTTTAATTCTTCACTAATTTCATCATGAGAAGCTCCCAAGAATGGTGGTACAATCGCTTGGTAACCAAGAGAATTCGCCGCCAAACCTAAATGCATTTCCAAAATCTGTCCCAAGTTCATACGAGATGGAACACCGAGTGGTGAAAGAATTATGTCGATAGGTTGACCGTCAGCTGTATATGGCATATCTTCTTCAGGCAAAATAGTAGAGATAACACCTTTGTTTCCGTGTCGTCCTGAGAGTTTATCTCCAACTGAGATATTTCGAACTTGAGCAACTTCGATAACAATCTTCTTGATGATACCCGCTTCAAGAGTGTGACCCATATCTCGAGAGAATATTTTCACACCGATGATTCGTCCTCGCTTGCCGTGTTCCATGCGTAGTGATGTATCTTTAACATCGCGAGCTTTTTCCGCAAAGATTGAGCGGAGCAAACGCTCTTCTGGAGTAAGTTCGGTCTCACCTTTTGGAGTAATTTTTCCTACCAAAATATCATTTTCACGAACTTCAGCACCGATACGTACAATACCGTCTTCATCAAGATCTTTTAGTTTAAGTTCACCAACATTCGGGATGTCTCGAGTAGTAATCTCGGGTCCAAGCTTGGTGTCACGGACAGTAGAAATAAATTCTTCCACATAGATAGAAGTAAATTTACTATTCTTGACCAATCGTTCAGATACAATGATCGCGTCTTCGTAGTTAGAACCAGACCATGACAAGAATGCTACGAAAATATTTTGTCCGATTGAAATCTGTCCATCTACAGTTGAAGTAGTATCTGCCAAAAGTCCTCCCTTTTTAACTTTTTCACCGACAGAAACTGCAGGACGTTGGTGAAACGCAGAGAAGTTGTTGTTTCGAAGACGATTAACTAATTCGTAAGTTTTTTCTTTTCCAGATTTTCCTTCGACAACTACTTGTCGTGCATCAACATATTTAACTACACCTTCTTCTTCAGAAAGTACCAAGCGACCAGTGTCGCGAGATGCTAATTCTTCTACACCTGTCGCAACCAATGGAGCTTCAGGAAGTACGCAAGGTACTGCCTGCTTCTGCATGTTACTTCCCATGAGTGCTCGGTTCGCATCGTTGTGTTCTAGGAATGGAATAAATGAAGTAGCGATAGAGAAAGCTTGGTGAGTAGCAACATCGATAAAGTCAACTTCGGTCGGATCAACCAAACCTGGTTGAGTTTTTAATCGTGCCGCAACCTTCTTTTCGGTTAGCTTTCCATCTTCATCATAGGCACTTCCTGCATGAGCGATATTGTACTTTTCTTCTTCAAGCGCATTTAGGTAGACAACTTCACCAGTAATTTTTCCGCCCTTAACTTTGATGTATGGAGTTTCAATAATACCGAAATCGTTTATTTTAGCATAAGTAGACAAGTGAAGAATAAGACCGATGTTCGGACCTTCAGGGGTATGGATCGGACACACACGTCCGTAGTGAGAAGGATGCACGTCACGAACTTCGAGTCCTGCTCGTTCACGAGTAAGTCCTCCAGGACCAAGAGCTGAAAGCAATCGGATGTGTTCCATCTCTGCCAAGACATTTTCTTGGTTCATGAATTGAGACAACTGGTTAGTGGTGAAAAATTCTTTAATACGAGCTTGGAGTGGTCGTTGGTTGATGATGTGAATCGGCATAGCAGTATCGACATCCACGATAGACATACGATCTTGAATATTTCGCTTGATCTGCATCATACCAGTGCGAACTTTTTGCTGAAGCATTTCACCAACAAATCGAACTCGTCTTTGACCTAAGTGGTCGATATCGTCAGAGCGAGATCCAGGAGTATTGTTAAGTTCAATGATATACGCAAGCACAGTCAATAAATCTTCTTTGGAAATAGTTCGTCGTGCAAGTTCAGCTTCGTCCATAGGTTTCTCGAAACGCTTGTTGAAACGATAACGACCTACAGGTGAAAGGTCATATCGCTCAGCTGTGAAAAGAGAGTCGATGAATTCTTTGGCATTGTCAGCAGTCGCCATGTCACCATCACGAAGTCTTTTGTAGATTTCTACATAAGATTCGTTGAGAGTTTTAGAGGTATCTTTTGCAAGACACACTTTGATTGTTTCGGCAAAAACTTTTGCATCTACTCCTTGAGCAGTCATTTCTTCTGTCGGCTTAATCTTATCAAATGCAGCTGTGATAGCATCATTATTCTCATAACCCATCGCTCGAAGAAGTGCTGTTGCTGGGAACTTTCGCTTTTTGTCGATGCGGATATATATCGCGCCATCTGCTTCAGCTTCGATTTCAATCCAAACACCACGAGCTGGGATTATTTTAGCCCCAAAGTAACGCTTACCCTTACTTTCAGATTCAGTAAAGAAAACACCGAAAGATCGTGCTAATTGTGGCACGATGACTCGCTCTACACCGTTGATGATAAAAGTACCATGAGCAGTCATGAGTGGAATCTCAGACATGAAAATTTCCTGCTCCTTGATAGTGCCTAGAATTTTATTGGTTAGCTTTACGCGCGCCTTTAAATGCCCTTGGTAAGAGAGCTTGTTTACTTTTGAATCATTTTCAGTTGTTTTAGATTCACCGAGAGAAAATGAAGTGAATTCTAATTGAAACTTTTTTCCAGAATAGTCTGCAATCGGAGAGAACTCCTTGAAGACTTCTGCTATACCCTGCTCGACCAACCACTTGTAGCTTTTTACCTGCGCTTCGATCAAATTCGGAAACTCGATCAAAGGCTTTTTGTACCGTGCAAAATGCTTTTTCGGACGTTTTGTTTCTGTCGACATATTTTAAAATTCCGAGAAAAATAAAAATAACAACAAAAAAGCCTAGGCTTTTGTAGCTTTTCTTATTTGTTTCGGATACCTGTTAATAGCCTTATAAAGGCTCTAATAATAGATGCAGCAGATATGCAGTCCGTTACTCAATCAATCTTGACCTTAGATTATCACAACTTTTAAAGTATTGCAAGTGAGGGGCTCGCCTACTTCCTACTTTCCTTCCACTCCTCTATTTTTTTATGATTTCCCGATAAAAGCACCTTTGGGACTTTGTAATTTTTACCTTTATATTTCAAAATTTCAGGTCGAGTGTAAAACTCACTAGATGATACTCGCTCTTCTTCAAGAGATTCAAATTTGCCAAGCACACCTTTTATCTGCCGAGACATGCAATCAATTAAAATCATGGCAGGCAATTCCCCGCCAGTGAGCACATAATCCCCGACTGAAATATCTTCAGCCTTAAATATTTTCTTTACTCGGGCGTCGATCCCCTCATACCTTCCTGAAATTAAAATTATATCTGTGTATTTTTTAACGGAATTTTTTGCATACTCTGTGGTGAATTTTTTACCACTTGGTGAGAAATTTATTATTTTAACCTTTGCGTTCTTGCCCTTCGCTTTGCTCAGGGCCTTCGCCACTGCGTGGACTACGGGCTCGGCCCGCATGACCATACCCGGGCCTCCACCATAAGGCCGGTCATCTACTGGCCTATAATTATTCTTCGGCGCCTTGATAAAATCACGTGGATTATAAAACTTTACACTCACAAGCTTACCCTTTATCGCCCGCCCCAATATAGATTCATTTAAATATGAATCAAAAATCTCCGGGAAAATTGTAATGACATGAAAACGCATAGGCTCACTATAGTATAAAAAAAGTAATAAAAAAAGCCCCGTATTCCTACAGGACTTTTTTATTTGTGTTTTACTTAGATTCCTTTCAAGTCTTCCATTGCTTGGTCAACGGTCTTCATAGTAGGAGTACTGTGACTCATACTAGATCCACCTTCAGGTCGTGTACTTCCTTCAGGTTCGTTGATCTTTAGGTTTACTCGAGCGTTGTTCTTCATACCGATGATTCGGAGAAGTGTGCGGATAGCTTTAGCAGTATTACCCATTCGGCCGATGATTTTACCCATGTCGGATGGATTTACAGTTAAAGTTATAAGCACGCCCATTTCGTCTACAGAACGATCGATTTTTACATCGTTCGGATTGTCGACGAGAGCTTTTACAACATATTCGAGAAATACCTTGTCTTGGTCATTGTTCATGGTGTTCAGAATATTGTTATTTTAATCTTTTATCAATTTGGCAGTATTTACGACCAAATACCTGCATACAGAATATTATATATCACTCACACTTAGCGAGGCAAGCCTGCCTGCCGGTAGGTAAGCTTATTTCTTTGCCTTCAACTCTTTTCTCTTTAGAGTTGGCTTTTTCTTAGAGAGCACATTGATGGACTTACCTTCAATGATTTTTTCTTTAACTAGAAAGTTGTGCATAGTGTCTGAAAGTTTTGCACCTTTACTGATCCAGTACTTTATCTTTTCACCATCAAAAGAAGTAGTGCCTGCCTTAGGATTGTAAGTGCCTACCACTTCCAAAAACTTACCACTCTTGGCTGCGTTTTTAGAATCAGTTAAAACTGCCCGAAAAGCTGGGTCGTTCTTTCTACCTATTCTTTGTAATCTGATTTTTAACATAGAAACAATGTATCACAATTCCTTAAAATTGCAAATAGCTTTAGTTGGAAGAGATTCCATAGCCACCTGACTGATAGACTGAACCTGAGGATGAAGACGAGCGACTATAAGACCGAACATTAGTATAACCCTTCACAGATTTTTGACGAGTTTTGTTCTTGTAGCCTTTGACGTCGTAGTCACCATCAACATCGTTATAACCTTTTACATCATAATCACCATCTACTTCATAGAAACCCTTGATACTGTAAAAACCTTGAACTTGGTAAAATCCTGGAATTTCGTAGTAGCCTTTAATATTGTAAAATCCTGGAACTTCATAAAAACCTGGCACAGTGTAAAAACCGGGAATTTCATAGAAACCTTTTACGGTGTAAAAACCCTTTACTTCACTATAACCCAAGATAGTATAGTACCCCTTTATATCAACATCAGAATATCCGTCGATAACATAGTATCCTAAAACTGCATAGCTTCCAGGAACACTATAGTGTCCAATTACAGAGTAATGACCAGGAATAATATAATATCCATTGATTACATAACTACCAGGCACGCTATAACTTCCAGTAATCGAATAACTACCAGGAATAAAGTAACTCCCTGGAATACTATAACTACCAACTACGGCGTAACTTCCTGGTACAAAATACTGTCCGTTGATTATGTAACTTGCTGGAACAGTATAACTTCCTGGAATCACATATTGTCCATTGATGATGTAACTACCTGGTATGACGTACTGACCGGAAATAACATAATGCCCACCACTGACATAACTACCAGGGATTGGATAGTCTCCATCAATCACATAGTTTCCATGAACATCAAAATGCCCCGGGATTATGTAGTGTCCGTATATTTCATAAGATGGGCCACAGTCGCAAGGGCAACCACAAGAAGCTTCAAGAGGTCCTGAAGATATGGCAAAAAGGCCAAAAACAAAGAGTATTCCTAAAAGGTATTTATATTTCATTACCTATATAGTATAGCATATTCAAACCAATTTGTCAATATGCCTAGGATATGCTATATTTAAGGCATGAAAACCCCTAAAAACCGCCTGTCCGGCACTATCTCTATCACCGCCAAAGGTACTGGTTATGTCACTCCTCTCGGCACCATCGGCAAGAAAAATAAAGATGAAGATATCGAAATAGATTTCAAACACTTAAACACCGCACTCCATGGCGACACGGTAGAGATTTCCCTGCTCCCTAAAACTAGTAAACGCATTCAAGGTGAAGTGATACAAGTTGTCACTAGAGCCAAAACAAAATTCGCTGGAGTCCTAGAAAACGAAGGAGGTATTTTTTACCTTCGCCCAGACGACATCAAAATGTATACAGATATAATAGTATTAGAAAAAAATTTAGCTGGCGCAAAACATGGAGACAAAGTCATAGTCTCGATGTCTCCTTGGACAGATCATCGTAAAATGCCGGAAGGTGTCGTCGCTAAAGTCGTTGGACGCCCAGGAGACAATGATGCCGAAATGCACTCGATTGCTCTTGAAAAAGGTTTTGACTTTGACTTACCAGAAAAGGTTCACAGCGAAGCAAAAAAAATAAACCAAGCCAAAATTACAGAAAAAGATTATGCCGGCCGTCGAGACTTTCGCAAAGTACTAACCTTTACTATCGACCCCGCAGATGCAAAGGACTTTGATGATGCTATATCTTTTGTTGAATTAGGAAAAAATCTTTTTGAAGTTGGAATACATATCGCTGACGTCTCCTACTATGTCCGCCCTGGCAGCGAACTCGATCACGAAGCACAAGAGCGAGCAACTTCGGTTTACTTGGTGGACCGTACTATCCCGATGCTACCTGAAATTCTATCAAACGACCTCTGTTCCCTAGTACCAAACCAAGATCGCCTCACCATGAGCGCAGTATTTGAAGTAGATACAGAAGGAAAAGTTCACAAAGAATGGTATGGACGCACTGTGATTCATTCTCAAAAAAGATTTACCTACGAAGATGCAGAAAAGAGTATTCACGAAAATTCTGCACCACTACACAAAGAACTTGAAATCCTAAATAACATTGCTAAAAACTTAACCAAGGAAAGATTTAAAAAAGGAGCCATATCTCTCGAAGCTGATGAAGTAAAATTTGTCCTAGATTCGCAAGGTGTTCCACTAAAAGTTATCAAAAAAGTTCGCGGAGACTCCAATAAACTAATTGAAGAATTCATGTTGCTTGCCAACAGAAAAGTAGCTGAAACAGTTTCTAAAAAATGGAAAAAAGAAGGAGTATTTATCTACCGTGTCCACGACGCACCATCAAAAGAAAAAATGGAAGACCTCGCTTATTTCTTGCGCGGACTAGGACAGAAAGTTATCTTGAAAGATGGAATAATCCCAAACTACGAGATCAACAACATCATGAAACGTCTCGAAGGTAAAACCGCCGAAGATACTCTTCACCGCATGGTGATCCGCTCTATGGCTAAAGCTATCTACACCACCGTAAATATCGGACACTATGGACTCGCATTTGCATACTACACCCACTTTACTTCCCCTATCCGTCGCTACCCAGACATCATGGTACACCGCATGCTCTCGGCATTCCTCGAAGGCAAAAAAGTAGAGAAGGATAAATTAAAAGAATTCGAAAGCCTGGCTCGAAAATCCTCAGAACAAGAAAAGAAAGCTGCTGAGGCTGAACGTGCTTCTGTAAAATACAAACAAGTAGAATATATGAGCAAGAGAATCGGCGAAACATTCTCTGGAATAATTTCTGGAATCACCGAATGGGGTTTATATGTCGAAGAAGTAGAAACCAAGTGTGAAGGCTTGGTCAAAGTCCGAGATCTCAATGATGATTTTTATATCTTTAACGAAAAGAAACTTGAATTAGTGGGTCAGAAAAAGAAAAAGAAATACACCCTCGGCGATAAAGTAAAAATGAAAGTAAAAGGTGTCGACTTGGAAAGAAAAACTATCGACTATATACTAGTATCATAATGAACTGGCGATCTCGATCCAAATTAAAAATTATTTTATACACTCTCCTACCAATTGTCGTGGGAATTTTGTCCGTGTCCTTGGTATGGAATCTTTCAAGCGCAAAAAAAATATCGCAATCTGCGAACATTCAAAAAATCTCTGAAGATGTAAGCGGAGCAACTCCAGTCGAGGGTGATGCTTCAGACGGCAAACCAAAGTATTTTTACTTTAACAAAGGGCAATCTCAGAAACCCAATCTCTCCGCTGAAGCCTATATCGTGGGCGACCTAAATACTGGAGAAATAATTTTAATTAAAAACCAAGACAAGAGATATCCTATCGCCTCAGTTTCTAAACTGATGACTGCCCTAGTAGCCAACGACTTAAAAGGAGATGGAGACATAGCTCAAGTATCCGCCAGAGCACTCGCTACTTATGGACAAAATGGTGGATTTTATACTGGAGAAAAAATAAAAATTTCAGATTTGTTTCATCCACTTCTCCTCGAGTCTTCAAACGATGCTGCCGAAATCATAGCAGAATACTTTGGCCGAGATAGATTTTTACGAGAAATGAACGATCATGCAGCAGGATTAAAAATGACTTCAACTTTTTACAATGATCCTTCTGGACTCTCAGCCCAAAATCAATCCACTGTATCAGATTTATTTAAAATGGCTGGCTACATCAGCCAAAAAGAACCAGAACTTTTAAAAATCACTACTGAAAAAAGTTATTCTAATAAAAAACACACTTGGTTTTCAAACAATCAATTCTTGCACAAACCAGAATACCTAGGCGGCAAAAGCGGTTATACTGACCCCGCTCGCCAAACAGTCGTATCACTTTTTAATCTACCACTTGGAGAAAATATCAGTCGACCAGTGGGTATAGTTTTGCTTCGTAGCCAAGACCGACAAAGAGATGTAAATAGCATTTTGAATTACTTAAAAAAGTATGTTTACTATGGTGGAGCATCTGATGCCAACTCAGACTGGATAAAAGAAAAACTTGATATTCCAGATATTTTTGATCCGACTTATGTGACCTTGAATTTCCTAGGTGATATCATGCTTGATCGTGGAGTACGAAACTCAGTCAATAAAAACTTTGGTGGAGATTATTCCCTACTCTTTGATAAAATGGAAGATTTCAAAGAAGCTGATATTGTATTTGCAAATCTTGAAGGTCCAGCTTCCAACAAAGGTAAAGATTTGAATAACTTATATTCTTTCCGAATGGATCCTTCGGTATTACCAGCTCTAAAAGGTGCTGGGTTATCCATAGTATCCGTTGCCAATAATCATGTCGGTGATTGGGGTCGTGAAGCTTACGAAGACACCTTGGCTCGTCTAACTGAAAATGAAATAGAATACACTGGTGGAGGCACAAGAGAAAAAGCAGAAAATCCAACTATCATAGAAAAGTATGGCATGAAGATAGGATATCTAGGATTCACCGATGTCGGACCCACTTGGATGGAATCTAGCGGTGATATCCCCGGAGTACTTTTAGCCAGCGATCCTAGGTTTGAAGAAATTATTAAAAATGCTAGCGCCCAAGTTGATCAACTCATAGTCTCCTTTCACTGGGGTGAAGAATATAAAACAAAACACAATGCTCGCCAAGAAAGCCTCGCGCACAAAGCCATCGACGCTGGGGCCAAAATCGTTGTTGGACACCATCCACACGTCATGCAAGACACCGAAGTATATAAAAATGGCTACATCATCTACTCACTCGGCAACTTTATCTTTGACCAAAGATTTTCCAAAGATACAACCGAGGGAATGCTCGCTGAAGTAAAAATAAAAAAAGACGGCTCTATCACCGTCCGCAAAAATATAGTCAAATCGAACTCCCTCTTCAAGCCATCCGAAATAGTCAAAGCTAAAGAAGAAATCATTAAATTCCTCCCCGTGCAATAAAAAAGGCCACCTGAGATTTTCAAGTGACCTGTGCTCCCCTAAAAACTACCAAAATCTTCGTGCTTATTCTTTACCTGAAAGTATGACTTCCCGTTTTGAAGATTAATTGCTTTTACAGCAACTGAGATACGATTGTCTGGATGGAGTGCATTCCAATACGCATATATAATATCTCCCGGACTACCTGGAAGTTTCATTAAGTATGGCTCTCCTGAAAAAGCAACAAGTGGTGCTGTATTATCCTGCTTCATTGGATACATCTCACCTTGTGGTTTTTCGTAGGTAGTTACACAATATCCATACCCAGGTTCAAAATCTTCATAGAGATGAACAGAGGATTCAACTCCCATTCCAAATGGAGATTTTTTACATATGCAAAACATAGCGCTGTAATCCATTTGAGAACTACCTTCCGAAAGATGAGCACCCAACAATCCACTTATCCTTGGTGTGAAGTTTGGCTCATCTGGTTCATAGATCCACTCAGACAAAAACTCGTCGAGAGACATTGTATCGCCAATGCAAAGTAAATCTTCTGTCTGATGACCATTACTTACTGCGTACCAACCAGCAGTAACAATATCGTGAGGAGTTTTTTCTTCCATTTCAATGTCTTCCATCATCGCATTGTAGATAATGAGAGATGGGTCTTTGACTTTCGAAGGATCTGCTGGCGCGGTTGCCAAGGTTCCCTCTTCGGTCACGACAAAGATACGATTCTGAGAATTTTCACTTCTTCCCGTAATCCAATAAACTTGGACGAGGAATTTTCCATCCTCACTCAAGCCCATTACAATTCCACGACCTGGATACCAAAAACTATTATAGGTGTCCAGCCTGTGGTCAGCATCCATTTTAAGTACTTCTGCTCTTGTAGCCATATTTTAAATTGTTTTTAGTTATGAAATTGTTTAAAAAGCTTTGAGCGAATATTGCCATTTTATTTAGATATAGTCAAGAAAATAAAAAAACCACCGGAGATTGCTCTCTGGTGGTCCTTGCCTATTCTCATGTTTAACTTTTTATTTAATAAGCCCCTGCCATGTATCTTCCAAAGACTCCACGGTCAGTTCACTCTCCACAAGATCACTGTAGAACTGTTGAAGTGGAGAACCTGCGAGGTGATAGTAAGAGCTACGACGTTTCCAAATCTTTCTTTTAAGATCTGATATTACTTGGTCTTTGTCGAAAGACAATTCACCTAGATCAATAAGTATAACTCTTCCCCTATTATCTACTCCGGTATTTAAATGGAAATTAAATATTTTTTCATGTATACCAAAGCCCCACAGGTACTTTATGAGATAGATGTATCGTCTCAAGAAAAGTTTACTCTCTTCGAGAGAATATCTTTTTAATAAGACACTCGCAGGTATTACTTTGTCTTGTAGGTAAAAAAATTCACCATCATGAATCAATGGATTCCCTAAAAAATTCTGGTCGAGATTAGAATTTTTTAAAATAAAACTCAAACCTAAAAGCGAGTTTTTAAAATCCTTATTAACCCTTGTGATTTCACCTTTCAAAATATCTTTGGGTCCACCTTGGACGAGAATAACAAGAAATTGACTCCAAAATGATCTCTTCCTCTTTAAAACCCTACCATTTCCAAGATCATACACTACTGATTGCCAGCCTGTGCCTATTTTTTTCATGTAAAGGAATTTATACGTTATTTAGAAAATTCTAAATACAAAGTAACACTTCCTAAGCTTTCAGTCAAGAAAGCCTATTTTGCAATCTGCACTGCTTCGTCGAAGCGAACAGAGAGGAGTTTGGATGCACCGTCTGCGCCCACAGTAACTCCGTAGAGGATACCAGCACGAGACATGGTCTCACGATTGTGAGTGACTACGATCAATTGTGAATGCTTGGATAGTCGCTCGAGCATGTCACCATACTTTCGGGAGTTCGCTTCGTCTAGCGCGGCATCTGTCTCGTCTAGAATCAAAAATGGTGGCGGGTTGACTTGAGACATCGCAAAAAGAAGTGCGATAGATGTCAGCGATCGCTCACCACCTGAGAGTGAATGAAGTTCTTTTACTTTTTTGTGTGGCAGAGAAACATTGATCTCGATACCTTTTTCGAGTTCTATCGGCGAATCATCCAAAGAAGTTCCCTCTTCGTCATCTTCGTTTACTTGTTTTCTTTTCTTATTTTCAACGACGACTGAAAGGTTAGCATTACCACCGCCAAACATCAGTGCAAAGAATTGTTGAAATTCTACATTTATTTTTTTAATACCTTCTTTAAATTCCTCGTCTATTTTTTGACGAAGGTCTACCATCAAAGCATTCAAAGATTCTATGCTCTTAGACAAATCTTCTATCTCCTTAGCTAAAAATTGATCCCGCTGCATCATATCCTCGTACTCTTTTTCAACTTCTGCACTGGAAGCAAGCCCAGAGTCTTCAAGTTTGATTTTAATTCGTTCGATTTTTTTCTTGAGTTCATCTTGAAGCACTTCATCTATTTGTCCTTCAAATTCAAATTCTTTAAATAAAAGTATGTCTGCACCGACAAGCACCGAACCCTCTTTGAGTTCAAACTCAAAAGCTTCTACTCGCTTCGCCAGATTCTCGCCTTTGATATTTATAAGTTCGAGCGCTGAGACGAGCTCTTGGTGTTTGACTCTCTGTGTAAATCTTTCTCGCTCGAGCTCACGCCCTTTTTGGATTTCTTCTTGTATAGCTTGTTTAATTTCTAAAATCTCACGATTGAATACCTCTTCTTCTTTTTTAAGATTTTCTAATTCTGCTAAAACCTCAGTGTGAGTTTTTTCTAAATATTCAACTTCATGGACAGAACCAGCATTTGTATTTTTCCCTTCTGACTGAAATTTTCTAAGACTTGTCTTGATACGAGACAAAACTTCCCGAACCTCAGACAAGCTCTCTTTTGTAAATGCATCTTCAAGCAATGTCTCAAGTTCACTGACTATCGCTTTCATCTCACTCTCAGATATAGCTACCCTCTCCGGAGTACGATCACGCCTGATCTTTTCCGCCTCGATCATACCCTCGATGCGCCCGAGTTTTCGTTCGATTTCCCCGCGAGTGCGACGCAAATTCGCCAGGCTAGTTTCTTTGGTTCTTAGTTCGCCTAGCTTTGCACTCTCCACATCTTGCGCGCGTTCACTACCATCTCCCAAAACTTCATTTACATTTTTTAATTCTCTCTCTAAATTTTGTTTTTCAAATTTTTGAGTAGATTTTTCTTGCTCTAAGTAAATACTTTCTTTCTTTAAATATTCTCGGTACAAGTTTGAAAGTTCCGCTCGAAGTTCTTTCATCTTCTCAAACTTTTCCATCTGGCGTTTCAAATAGCTTAAATGTGGCGCATTTTCTCTACGAAGTATGGAAACTTCTTTCATATTGGCTTCTGCCCTCTCCAATTTCCTATCCGCGTCTTTAATCTTGTATTGATAGATTTTTAACCCTAAAGCATCTTCTACCATTTCTCTCCTATCTTTGGGTGAAGCATTTAACACTCGATCAGCTTCACCCTGCGAGATGATGTGGTGACCAGAAGAACCAATATTCACAGAAGAAAGTAATTGATTTATATCTTTCAATCTAACTTCGCTTCCATTTAAAATATATTTATTTAAACCATCAGCAAAAACTTCACGAGAAATTGAGACGGTGTCAAAATTTAAATCCACGCTTTGACCATCGCCATTGTCGAGTTTAAAAATTTTATCTTGGTTATTAAAATAAATAGTAGCACTAGCTTTTGTTCCCTTGGCTAGTGTTTTAGAACCTTTAAAGATCAGATCCGCTCCAGCCCGTCCGCGCATACTCTTCATAGACTGCTCACCTAGAACAAACCGAAAAGCTTCAACGACATTACTTTTTCCAGAACCATTTGGTCCTACGATAGAAGTAACTGGCGTATTAAACTCTAGAGTAGTTTTCTTTGCAAAAGATTTGAAGCCGTTTAATTCTAGGTGTGATAGACGCATGACTAGTCGATCCAATTTTTGGCTTTTAATGCGTTATTAGCAGCCTGTTGCTCAGCTTCTTGTTTACTCTTGCCCTTTCCTTCAGCGATGAGAGTAGACCCAAACATGATCCCCACGGTAAAGTGTTTGTCATGGTCTGGTCCAGCTTCGCTTAATACTTTGTAAGACGGTGTAACTTCTTCAAATTCCTGAGCCTTTTCTTGCACTAAAGATTTAGCATCACGCCAAAGTTTCTTAGCTACGATTTCATCGGTGTGAATGAGAAGTGTATCAGCTACAAAGCGCTCTACTGGCGCATAACCCTGATCCATAAATATCGCTCCGACATAGGCTTCGTAAGTATTTGCCAAGATATACTGTCTCGCTTTACCATTGTCCTTGGATTCACCCTTAGAGAGCAACAAATAATCATTCATACCAGCGCGCTGCGCAACATCGGAAATAGTAATAGCATTTACCAGCGCCGAACGCAGAGCAGTCAGCTCACCTTCGGTGTAAGTTGGATATTTTTTATATAAATAGTCAGTAACGATGAGTTCCAAGACCGCATCACCTAAAAACTCCAGACGTTCGTTGTGGTGCATTCCAGTACTTGGATTTTCATTGATATAAGAACGATGAATGAATGCTTGTTTCAAAAGATTCTTATCCTTAAAAGTTATTTTTGTTTTTTTCTCAAAATCTGTAAAGTCTATCATTGCTGTTTGTATATTTAATTTCGTAATAAATTATTTATTCTCTTTGGAAAGTAGTTCCACCGCTTTGGCAATCAACGGGATGATGTCATTGTAAATCCGAAGCTCCGGAATCTCAGACAACTGAAACCATTTCGCACCATCGAGACCTCCAGAGGACTCCAACATTAATTCATGGTATTCACTCTCGGCCAAAAAGTACGAAACATGTTTCAAAGTCTTTCCTTTCTCTGGATGTGTCGCCACATATTCGTTTTCGCCCAACTTGGTAATTATTTTTATATCTAGCCCTATTTCATCTTTGATTTCTCCGACTGTACCATCCTCTTCACTCTCGCCTTCTTCAATATGACCTTTAGAAAGTGTCCAGTAGCCAAAAACATCGTGAACTAATGCGAAATATAAAACTCCATCTTTGCGAGCGTAAACCAAAGCACCACCTAAAGATTCTTTGGGAAGTTTAGTAATGTCTACTGGTTCTTGTTCTTTTTTCTTTTTACTTGTCTCCTCCTTGCCTGGTTCACCTATTTCCTTATACACCGCACCAAGAACTCCATTGACAAATTTACCAGAATTTTCACCACCGAAAGTTTTTGCAAGTTCGATAGCTTCATTGATAGCAACCTTGGGAGGAACTTGAGTGCGGTCGCCGAACAAGAGTTCGGTGAGTCCAATACGCAAAATATTTCTATCGACAACTGAGATCTTTTCAATCGGCCAATCTGGTGCAGCTTTTTCTATGATCTCATCGATTACTTTTTGTTTTTTCAAAATCTCCTGAAGAAGCGAGAAGACAAAAACATCGTCTTCAAGTCCAGGAGCAAATTCTTTTAAATTTCGAGTGACTACTTTCTTGATTTCATCATCAGTCCAGCCAGTTTTATCTTCCAATCCTTTCGGACCCTGATCTAGAGGACCAGTCGGCAAGAAATCCCACTCAAAGAGGGTCTGAAGAACTATTGATCTTGAAAGGTGCCTGTTTGCCATAAATTAATAAAACAAAAAAGCAAAATGAAAGCTGTGTACTTACTCTGCCTTCTTTGCCTTAGCTTTTGCCTGTTTCTTTTCTGTCTTCTTTACCAAATCCACAGCCTTTTTACTGCGATAAAATCCACATTCTTTACAAACGGTGTGTCGTCGCTTTAGGGCGCCACAATTTGTACACTTCGCAAAGTTAGTGTTTTTGAGAGCGTGGTGAGAACGCCTGTTTGCTGTATGCGATTTTGTATGTCTCATTCGTATAACCATAATGTGCTTATATTATCACATAAATTTTGAAAAGCAAATAAATATGATAATATAGAGCTTATGAACAAGACAGAAGACCAGACTGAAAAATTGGGCAATATGCGACATACCCTGGCGCACTTACTAGCCTCTGCTATTTTAGAGCTTTATCCAGATACCAAGAATACTATTGGTCCAGCCATAGATGATGGCTTTTATTACGATTTTGAGTTCTCTTCCCCTATCTCTGACAAGGATTTACCAAAGATAGAAAAGAAGATGCGAGAAAATCTAAAGAGCTGGAAGGAATTTACCCATGAAGAAAAGACAGTGGATGAAGCCAAGGAGTATTTTGCAAACAATCCATACAAACTAGAGCTCATAAATGAAATAGTTGAGAAGGGTGAAAAAATAACTTTTTATACTTGCGGACAATTCACCGACCTTTGTCGAGGTGGACACTCTGAAAACCCTAAAGAAGAAATATCTCCTGACTCTTTCAAACTCGACCGAGTCGCTGGTGCTTACTGGCGTGGAGATGAAAAAAATAAAATGCTGACTCGAGTTTATGGCTTAGCATTTGCAACCAAAGAAGAACTAGAAAAATATATCTGGCAGCAAGAAGAAGCTAGAAAAAGAGATCACCGTATTTTAGGTAAACAACTTAAAATATACACCATATCTGATCTTGTTGGTTCAGGTCTTCCCCTTTTTCACAAAAACGGACAAACAATTCGCCGAGAACTGACAGAATACTTATGGAATCTGCATAAAAATCGAGGTTACGACTGGGTCTTTACTCCACATATTGCAAAAGAAGTTCTATACGAAACTTCCGGACACGCAGGGCAATACATGGAAGACATGTTTTCTGTTTGGGGTGGAACTTCAAAAGAGAAGTTTTACTTGAAACCTATGAACTGTCCACATCATATGCAACTCTTTGCAGATAATCAGTTTTCATATAAACAAATGCCGGTAAGATACTTTGAACCTGCAACGGTTTATCGAGATGAGAAAACTGGACAGCTTTCTGGACTCACTCGTGTACGAAGTATTACTCAAGATGATGGGCATATATTTTGCCGAACTAGCCAAATCGAAGAAGAAGTTGGAACTATGGTAGATATCGTCAAAGAATTTTACTCTACCATGGGTATGATAAAAGATTATAAAGTACGTTTATCTCTTCGTGACAATGTAGCCGAAAAGTGGCTCGGCACAGATGAAGTCTGGAACAAGGCTCAAACTGCACTGACCAATGTTTGCAAAGATAAAGAACTTCCATATTTCGAAGGACCAGGTGAAGCTGCATTTTACGGACCAAAGTTAGATTTTATTTTTCATGACGCCATAGGACGAGAACAACAGCTAGCTACAATCCAATGTGATTTCAATCAACCTAATCGCTTTGGACTTTCTTTTGTAAACGAAGAAGGCAAGCAAGAACAACCTGTGGTAATCCACCGAGCTATATCTGGGTCACTGGAAAGATTTATTGGGGTTGCTATCGAGCACTTTGCCGGTGCATTCCCTACTTGGCTCTCACCTCTTCAAGTTGTGATAGTCCCTGTGCGTGAGAATCACAATAAAGAAGCCAAGAAAATTTATGAAATGCTCCGAGAAAACAATATTCGCATAGAACTTGCGGATAGTGATGAATCTTTAGGTAAAAGAATCAATCATGCTAAATCTCAAAAAGTTCCATATGTCATCGTGCTCGGCGACAAAGAAGTTGAGTCCGGTATGCTCACCATCGAAGGCCGAGAGTCTAAAGCTGAAATGACAGCAGAAGATTTTCTAAACAAACTCAAAGAAGAAATACAGACTAGGAAGTAATACTTTACAAAACCATTGAAAAACTGTATGGTTTAGGTGAAAAACATACATTTCATCACAATAAAAAATATACCATATGAATCCTACTACACTTCCTGGGGACTTTTTGAAATACGAAGAGTCTCTCCGTGAAAACTACAAACTTGGAAGAAGAAGCTGTCCGGAAGACGTATTTGGCAACTTGCCCAACGAAAAAGAATCGGGGTTGAAAGCATTGGAGGAGTTAACTAAAGCAATGTTATCAACAACAGATTTCGCAACCAATGATGAGCATCCAGATTACCGAATTACATCTTTTAAAAATCGCCTTTCATTTTTCGCCAGATGGGCTGCAGAAAAAATATTCAACGGAACTTATGGCGATAAGGTAAACTACAGAATAAAATTGAAAATTGTTCTGTCAGATATTGAAGGTGAAAAATTCTTTTATCTCAGTGGTTCGAAGAAAAACATTTACTTCAAACACATCTCTTCCGTTAACTTTAACGATGACGGTATTTACTGTGACACTCTCGAAATAAAAAGAAATGGAGTGATTCTAAAAACTGGAACTGTGAGGTACTTGGGCACCCACGCAGCACAAGAATTTTTCATTCTCTCAGATAGTCAAGACCGGAGAAGTCACTTGTCTTGTGAAGAGTTTCAAGTTGGGGATGTTATTGAAATCGAAACCTGGAATTATGAGACAGTGGATGATTTTGCTGGAAAAGTTCTAATAATGAACAAGATGGAAGACGCATTCCTGAAAGTATTTCAAAAACCTGGAGACAGTATCACCGGCGAAGAAGCTTCAAAAATCGGAAAAGAAGCCGCTGAATCTAGTAGTGAATTCTGGAAACAGAATGAAACTATAATTTTGAGGTAGAAATTAAAAAGTCAGCTAATTGAGCTGACTTTTTTTATTTATATGTCAATCTCGGCTAATTATTTTATTAATTCAATAAGCCAAATTATTTGTAAAATAGTTGGAATAAGCAATATACAGCCAATAAAATATGTAGCAATCACTTTGTTTTTTAATTTTATTAAACCAAAAAAAGTATATTGTACTCGATTAGGCGCAACCAAAGTCATGGCAATTGCCAAAAGAGAAAGAAACATCATAAATCCGTGAAATGTAATAATTAACTCTCTTTCTGTACCTTGCTCAGATAAAATCGTAATTAATAATAAAGGAATATTTAATAAAAATAAAATAAGAGGAAACCAGTAAAAGAATCCCTTGCTTTTATCTACGTCACTATTTACGACTCTCTCTTGATAATCAGGTACTCCTCCTATGGATTTTTGTTTTAACCTATAAAAAGTAATACCAATAAAATATACAGCTATAGGTAAAAATACATACTGTTCATCAAAACTTTCATGTAATACAAAAGAAAGTATAAAAAGTAAAAGTGATACTACTCCAATAAAAATATAAAAATAGTTCCAAAAATTTCCGTACTGTTTTAATAATTGAAGATATTTAAACATTTTCTAGATATCAATCTCTGCTAATTTTGCATTTGACTGAATGAAAGATTTACGAGGAGGGACTTCGGAGCCCATGAGCATATCAAAGACTTTATTAGCTTCTTCAGCATCACCTATGTCCACCCGCTTGAGAATACGATTGCTTGGGTCCATAGTGGTTTCCCAAAGTTCTTCTGGGTTCATTTCTCCGAGACCTTTGAAGCGTTGGATATGGAATTTATTAGCTTTCTTTTTTACTACCTCTTCACTTTCTTCCTCTTCGGCTTCTTCTACTGGAGCTTCTCCGGATTCATCTATCTCAACTACTTCAGCACTCTTGCCAACGATTTTAAATTTCTCATCATCATTGTAAGCATAGAAAATTTCCTTACCTTTCTTGATTTTATATAATGGCGGTTGAGCTATGTAGACATACCCTGCATCTATCACTTCTCGGAAATAACGATAAAACAAAGTAAGCAGAAGCGTACTGATATGACTACCGTCCACGTCAGCATCTGTCGCGATGATGATCTTGTGGTAACGCATCTTAGTGATATCAAAAGTATCTCCGATAGATGTACCCATAGCTATAACCAATGCTCGCACTTCTTTACTCGCCAACATCTTGTCTATGCGAGCTCGTTCCACATTTAAAATTTTTCCGCGAAGTGGAAGGATGGCTTGAGTTCTTCGATCTCGTCCTTGCTTGGCTGAACCTCCCGCAGAGTCTCCCTCCACCAAGAATAGCTCAGACTCTTCTGCACTTTTACTCTGGCAATCCGCAAGCTTTCCAGGAAGGGTCATACCTTCGAGCGCTCCCTTGCGAAGTATCGAATCTTTCGCCGCCTTGGCTGCCTTACGAGCCTTGAGTGCCAAGATGGACTTGTTTACCAAAGCCTTAGCATCGTCTGGATTCTCTTCCAAGAATGCAGCAAAGGCCTCACCGAAAACTGTAGCCACAGCACCCTGAGCTTCCATCGAACCGAGTTTACCTTTGGTTTGACCTTCAAATTGAATCTCCCGAAGCTTCACAGAGATCACCGCAGTTAGTCCTTCGAGAACATCTTCTCCTGTAAAGCCTCCCTCGGACTCTTTCATCATTTCATTTTTCTTGCAGTAAGTATTGAGAGTTCGAGTAAGGGCAGTTTTAAAACCAGTCACATGAGTACCTCCTTCACGAGTGTAAATATTGTTTGCAAAAGGAGTAATTCGGTCCACGATATCATCCACATATTGCAAAGCCACTTCCACACCTACTCCATCCTGCTCTTTCTCTACATAGAAAATATTGTCTTGAATTGGCTTTTGGAATTGGTTATAGAACTTTACCAAGGATACTAATCCACCTTCAAAGTAGTAAGTGATAGAAGGAAGTTCCAAGCCGAGTTCTCGGAAATAAAATGTGTCTTCGGTGTCGATCTTGCCATCATATCCCCTAGCATCGATAATAGAAATGCGAAGACCCTTCACTAGGTAGGCTTGCTGACGCAAATGATTCACAATAGTATTCCAATCGTACTTGATAGTTCCGAAAATTTCTTCGTCAGGCTGAAAAGTTATAATAGTACCGTGCAACTTCGAGGAGCCAATCTTTTTAACAGCTCCCTTCTTTTTACCTTGAGAATATTCTTGAGCGTATTTTCCTCCATCGCGGTGCACTTCGGCACGACAAAAAATAGATAAGGCGTTTACCACAGAAGCACCGACACCGTGGAGACCTCCTGAAACCTTATATCCTTCCCCACCAAATTTTCCTCCAGCGTGAAGTGTGGTCATGACAGTCTCAAGTGCTGAAACTTTTGTCTTGGAATGCATATCTACCGGGATACCACGACCATTGTCGACAACACGAATAGTATTATTAGGTAATACAGTTATCTCAATATCATTACAAAAACCTCCCATGGCCTCGTCGCGAGAGTTATCAAAAATTTCCCACACCAAATGGTGTAATCCATCAGGACCAGTAGTACCGATATACATTCCAGGGCGCTTACGGACTGGCTCTAAGCCCTCCAGAACAGAAATCTGATCTGCACCATATTTACCCTTTTTCTCGCCTTTATCATCTCCTTTTGCCATAAATTTATGCCTTATTATAGCAAAAAACAAAATCAAAAGCCAACCATCTTTAATCTAAAAACCTTTGACTTATAATGCTTTTTTAACTAAACTAAAAGAATGCAATACGAAGTAAAAACTGAAGTAGAAAAAGACCTCTTGGCTAAACTCGAACCCAAGACAGACGTGCAATCTATGCGCATGAAGAAATATTTGAGTATGCCTGACCTATCTCGCACCCTCGGCAGCCCTATCCACGAGATAGTAGAAAGAATACTCACTCAAGAAGATTTTAAAAATTTTGACATCATTAAAGTACCCGAAGTAGTACCGGTGGATGTTAGCTTCGATATTTATGGTTTTGCACCTGATCACCCTGCTCGCTCTCCTTCAGACACTTACTTTTTAGATGAAAAAAATATTCTCCGTCCTCATACTACCGTGATGTGGTACTACTACTTGAATCAACCAGAAGTAAAAGAGCGTATGGCCCGTGGAGAAGCTGTAGGATTTTTCTCTTTTGGGAAAGTTTACCGCAAGGACGAGATAGATCGAAACCATATGAACATCTTTCACCAAATGGATGGAGGATTCTTAATTCCAAAAAGTAAAAAAGTGATTAGTGTGGAAGATTTACAAAAAGTTCTATCAGATATCGCCAAAGCTGTTTTCGGTGGAGATATAAAGTATCGTTTCAACCCAGACACCTTCCCTTACACCGACCCATCCCTAGAAATGGAAATAGAAGTCGGCGGCCGTTGGATTGAAGTTCTCGGTTGTGGCATCATGACTGATAATCTGATTCGAAATCTTGGTCTAAACCCAGAAGAATGGAGTAATTGGGCCTTTGGCTTTGGACTCGAGCGATTAGCTATAATCAGCATGGATCTACCAGACATCCGTCTATTTTGGAGCGATGATGAGCGAGTAAAGAAACAGCTCGTACTGGGACAAAAATATCATGAAGTCAGTAAATTCCCACCAGCAGTACGAGATATTTCTTTTATCGTACCAAAAACTTTTGTGCCAAATGATTATTTCGACTTCGTCCGAGAAACAATCCCAGAAATAGTCGAACAAGTAGAACTACTAGACAAATATGAAAACGACCAAAAATTTGGTGCCGATAAATTGAGCTACGCCTACCGTATCACCTACCGATCACTCGACAGGACACTCACCAGTGAGGAAGTAGAAAAAATCCACAAAAATCTAGAAGCGGAAACAGCAAAAAACTTCGAAGCAACTATTCGTTAGAAAAGTATTAGTTTTAACGCGCTAGTTCGTATTCGTTTTCTCCACGACGAATAATTACATATTCGTATGCTCTACCATCAAACATTGCAGTAAAATGAAAATCCCGATCTGGTGCCCGGTCCGCTGCACTTAGGAGCTCATCTAAGCGGTCGTTGCTTAGGTCCTCTAAATATCGCATACCATCGGGATAGCGATCGTTATCATAAATTTGCACGTTCTTGTTATAACCCACCATTATTGTAGTCATAAATAAATTATATTATTTCTTATAGTTTTTCTTAAATTGATTATGGTACTTTTGCCTACTAGGACCAACCAAAAATTGATTTATTTTCTTTGGAAACTTATCACAGATATGGCAAATCTTGCTACAGTATCCACTGAGTTTGTTTTTACAACCAACACAGCAAATAAACAAAACATGGCAAGAATTGTTCTTGCAATGGATATAATCATCACATTTGGTTTTTTCACATACTTGGCAAGTAGCTATAATCTCGTCCCCGACTCTCTCACCCATGCGCTCATCAAAAACAAAGTTTTTGCCTTTAAATTTATTCTGTAATCCTTTAGCTTTGACTTGATGAGCGTAATCAATAATTCCTCCCTTGATATGTTTGACATTCTTAAAACCATTGTGCTTCATCCAAGCTGAAGCTTTTTCGCACCTTATACCACCAGTACAATACAGTAAGACTTCTTCGTCTTTTTTATCTTTAAACATATCAGTTACTTTCGCTAGTTGTTCTCTAAAAGTATCTACGTTCATCAATTTTGCATTTTCAAAATGGCCGATAGCTGCTTCATACATATTACGCATGTCTATCACTGTTACCCCTCTATCAATCATATTATTTACATCCTCCGCTGTGGCATAAGCTCCTGTATCACTCGGATTAAAAGTAGAATCATCTAATCCATCAGCAACTATTTTGGGACGAACTTTGATAATTAATTTCAAGAAACTAGACTGTATTCCCTTGCCCTTCTCTTCCACTGCCATCTTGTAAGGCACACCAGCAAATTCTTTTGTGTTTTGAATAAACTTATCGAAAGCCTCCCAGTTATGCTCGGGAACATTCATCTGTGCATTTATACCTTCATGAGCAACGTAAATACGGCCGAGGCATCCAAGATTCTCAAATTTATCAAATAAAAAATCCCTCATCTCTTTAGGATTTTCTATCTTCACGTATTTATAAAAAGAAAGAGTTTTGCGTCTGAAATTCTCTTTCTCTAAATCGCGCATTAGCTCCTCTTTAGATTTTGTGTTTACTTTCTTATACATATTACCTTATAGAGAATATACCGTTCCTAGCCCTTCTTTGCAAGAATTACTTTTTGTAGATTCTAGCCATCTGGCAATACTCACAAACAGCATTGGATTTACCATAAGATTTGAAATGACATGGGCGGGTTACCCAAGTACCTGTTTTGAGCATGTTGTCATAGTCAGCAATGTCTCGGACCAACATGTCTATTTTATCTTTATCAATATAGGTTCGGTAAAATGCATCTTCTGGATTTTTAGCTTCCAAAAATTCCAAAGTAGATTCTACGACATCTTTTTTCCATTTAGAATTCTCTGATAAAAGATAAGAGTACATAGCCAGCTGACGCATGTAGCCATCCATTCTACCCTCGTCATCTATTTTTTCAATATCTCGCTTACTTCTTCCAGAACCTGTTTTAAAATCTGTGACCTTTACTTTGCCATCACCACCAACTTCAATCAAATCAACCTTGCCATAGATAGATAAATCTGGATAACGATCATCCGAGAGAGATACCGATTCTTCATTTTTATAATTTTTAGATATCTCTTTGTATCTAGTTTTAAACCAATGTTCCGCTATCTTTTTAGCTTTGTTCTGATCAGATTCTTTTAATTTAAAATAATGACTTTCTTCTGGAACCTTGCCGGTCTTTAAAATTTCATCTATCGCAGAGTGCACCACATTTCCAAACTCCAAACTCGGAGACTCAGGCTCAGGAAGTTGCAACATATTTCGAAAATACCATTTCCAGGGACATTCAAAAAAGTTGTTAAGCATCGACACAGAAACTTTGCGATCCACATAATCTTCCCTCACTAATTCTACCAAACCTGCTAAATCAAGCGCCGAGACAGGTAAGACGCTTGACCTAACATAAGAAGCTGGGTCAGTAGTTAAAATTTTATCTTCAGTAGTACTTGCAGTTTCTTTCACCAAATGAGCATCGATAGCATGGATCACTTGAGCAAGTTCCTGCTCGCCACCAGTATACCCATGCCGAGCATACGATAGAGTGCAAAAGCTCTTGGCTCGAGTAATAGCAACATATAGCTGGCGTTTCAAGACTTCTTCATCACGTTCATCTGTTTTTTCTTTTATACTACTAGGTAGAGTAAAGCCACCAGAGCGCCCACCAGCGAGAGATTTTTCATCTAAATGCGCAATCCAAACAAATTCAAACTCAAGCCCTTTAGAAGCGTGCAAAGTCATAACTTTTATCCCCTGATCTCTTTTAAAAATTGCGAGTGGAATACTTTCACCATAGTTTTCAATTCGATCCAAGAAAACCATGAAATCTCTAATGGTGATTTTGGAATCTCTTTCAATCTCTGACATGACTAGATGAAGTACGGTACGGATGACTTCCACCCTCTCGGTTAGCTCAGCATGAGTCTCAGCCTTATCTAAAAATAATTCTGTGCCTACTGTTTGAATGAAAGAATATAAACTCATCGTAGGAGTCAGATTCAACCATTCTTTCAATTGCAAAAACCAAGTCGTAATTTTATCTTCAGTACTGAAGAGTGTATTACTACTCCCTGGAATCAAATCTAAAAAATTAAAATCCCTGGTTTTTCTATTTACCAAAAACTTATGAGCAGAGATTGGATCCACTCCTGAAATAGAATCAAACAATGACTCGCCCACATACACCCCACTCTCTGGATATGCCAAAATTCGAAGCACGCGAATAAAGGATTGAGCTACCGGTGATTCAAAAAAATCAGTCTTATCTCCTTCTGAGACTGGTAAACCTAAATCACGCAAAACTGTTATCGCACTACGAACTTGTTTATTTTTAGGAACCAAAATAGCCACTTCTTCAGGATCGATTTTATTTAAGATTTTTTTTATTTCTAACCCAGCTCGAATAATCTCATCCCTCGGATAATCTGCTTCTACCAACCGAATATCGTTATCTCCTTTTTTATTACTTTTTAATTTCGCTCCGACTAAAGCACTCGGAAGTAAGGTATGTGAAGAATCTAGAATATTTTGAGTCGAGCGATAATTTTCAATGAGAGTAATCAACTCTGCCTTACCAAATTCATTTTTAAAATTTTCAAAGTATTCCAAACTAGCTCCACCAAATCCGTAGATCAATTGGCGATCATCCCCCACCACAAAGATGTTCGGTCTCTCAGCATCCCCCCAAACAGCTTTTAAAAATTGATTCTGCACCCCAGAAGAATCTTGATGTTCATCGATAAGTACATACAAATACTCTTCCTGTATTTCTTGTTTAGCAGTTTCCGACTCCTCTACAATTTTAACTAAGCTCTCAAGTACATCATCATAGTCGAGGACATTTGTTCTTTCTTTTTCTTGCTCATATATTTCATAAAATAAAACAGTCTCTCGAGTACGTTCAAGTCCTTCAATCTCTTTGATTATTTCTTTTTTCAGTTCACCTTTACGCGAACCTCGAGAAGACACACTTAGAGGATCAGTCTTTAACGCTTCGATTTCTTTTTCTATTTCCCTCTCTAGGGAATCTGGGGTTATCCGCTCGCGCTTGAGTACAGAAATTAAACTCTTTAAATCACGAAAGTATCTAGTACTATCTCCGCGAGGAGAAATATGTTCCCAAGCATTATTTTGCAAAATCTGATCTACCAAGAGTATTGCCCCTTGTTCATCAAGTAAATCAGGCTCACTATCCTTATCTAAAACTCGAAAGTATTTTCGCACCATATCCATACCAAAACTATGAAAGGTGGCGACGTTGACTCTACCAGCTTCTGGACCGATATACGCTCGCAACCGCTCGCGCATAGCTTTTACCCCTGAATTCGTAAAAGTAAGGCAAAGTATACCATCAGCCTTGGTGTCTGTATTCTTCAAGATATAACCAATACGAAGCGCCAAAACTTGAGTCTTACCAGTACCTGGACCTGCCACCACCATAACCGGACCATCAATAGTATCCACAGCCTGTCTCTGGGCTTGGTTTAATTTTTTATATTCTTCGTCAAAAGTATACATATTACAAAGTTGATACTGCAGTTTTTAATTCTCTATGTGATTTATAGAAGAAAAGACCGATGATTATGAAGGTCATAAGTGGAGAAACGTATTCTGGTACATGGACACCAAAACTATGACATATCATAATCACTCCAAGAACAAGGATAGAATACATAGCTCCATTTTTTAAATACGCATATTTTTTAATTCGTTCTATATTTCGTAGTGTAAGCTCTCTAACCAAAAGAGCGCCAAAGCCATTTCCAAGTAAAATAAGTGGAACGGACAAAGTAAAAGCAAATGCTCCTAAAACTCCATCAATAGAAAAAGTCGTATCAATAATTTCTAAGAAAAAAAGTTTAGACAAGTCGGATTGAGCACTACCTAAAAGTTTTTTCTCTTGCATTTCAGCATTTTGTTTAAAACCATGAGTTATGAAAAATAAAGTTGAGCCAATTACAGCACCAAGTCCCATCATACTACTCTCTTTTAAAGCAAATGCGGTAATGACTGTTAAAAGAATAGAAACTATTGCGTAAAACCAAATTCCTTTAGACATAAAAAACTTCTCAGTCCGTGGTAGTCCGGGATTTTTATCTTCCAAGAAAAGCCAGTGTAAAAATAAAAATAAAAGAAATACTCCACCAGCAACCAAAAGTATTGGTGCAGATTTTTCTATTGATTCTTGAACGAGAGGGTCAGAGCTCCATGCCGCCGAAAGTACTTGCCCGATAGAAAGACTAGAGTTGAAAGCCCAGACTATCGCAAAAGGCAAAACTCCGCGCACCATAAACACAGCAATAAACATGCCCCAGGTCAAAAACCACCGGCGAGCACGCTTACTCATTGTACCCAAGACTTCGGCATTGATGATAGCATTGTCCACTGACGAAACCGCCTCAAAGAGAGTCAAACCTAGTATTGTAAAAATTGCAGCTAACATCCTTATATTTTAGCGCACTTTACCCCATTTGCCCACTTTAGTGCGGACTATGGTTAAGGCTAAAGCTGGAATGCCAAGTTTTTCACCCAAGTCATTGGAGATACTACGCACATAGGTGCCAGAACCACATTTGATGTGAAACGAAGCTATGTAAAACTTGTCTTGAGACCCCTGGAGAACTTTCTCCCAATTTTTTAAAATTTCTTTTTGTCGAAAATCCCCTTCTACCTTGAAAATCCTTTTTTTAATTTTTTTAAATAAAACATCTCCGCAAGCTTTTCTAATTTTCAAAAATTTTAAACTTTTTACTTCTACTTTATGAGTTGGAACTTTTACCTCCACTCCCGCCCTGGCGTATTCAAAAAGATGTTTACCTTGCACTGTTTGTGAAGAATAAATTGGATATTTTTGAGAAAACTTACCTGTAAAAAATTTGAGATTTTGTCTTATTTTATTTTCTAAATCTTTTTGAATCAAATCAAGAATCTTGCATTCTACAATCTTGCCCAAGATATCGTACGTATCTGTTGCAAAACCAAACAAAATTTCAAAGTCGTATTCTTTATCTAATTTCAAATACTTATCCTTATTTTTACACTCATCTCCTGCGAGGACTACCAAGACACCAGAAGCCATAGGGTCCAATCTGCCAGCATAGGTCATCGGCATATTTACATACTCTTTGTTTTTAATGCGAAAAGACTCCAACGATTGTAGTGGAGTCTCCCCTTCTTTTTTATTTAGAATAATTACCTTCTTCATTAACTAAGCTCTTTTTTTACTAGCAGTCTTGGTAGGAACATTCATAGCTTTCATTTCTTTAGCTACAACTCCTTTTACTACTTTCACATCTTTCTTCACTTCTTTTTGCACTTTCATCGCCCAATCCTGTAACTTCTTCTGATGCTTCTTACCATCGGGACCCCAAAGCATATATGCTGCTCCTGCTACTGCGCTTAGAGCCAAACCTGTTTTTACTGCCTTACCTACTCCACTTTTTTTCTTTGCCATAATATTTATATATTAATATTATAATTACTTATTCTTTTTGGTTCGTTTTTTCTTTCCAAAAATAAATTTATAAACTGCACTATCTTCTACCTCTGAGAAAGCATCCCCAACTTTTTCCGAAGCATTATTTACTCCATTTTTAAGAATTCTAGAGATATCCCGGAAATTTTGTAAAG
>CAYMIC010000001.1:53258-60318 GCA_964390615.1 uncultured Candidatus Saccharibacteria bacterium
GCATTATTTACTCCATTTTTAAGAATTCTAGAGATATCCCGGAAATTTTGTAAAGTTTCTCTAAGATAATAGATAGCTACTAACAGCAAAACTGAAAAAATAACCACAGCTATGCTTGAAATAAAGAAAAATATATCTGCATGAATAATAGTGTCCATACTTTGATTATATCACAAAATGGTGTAAATTAAGATATACAAAAAGGGAGGCGTCGCATAGCGGTCTAGTGCACTACCTTGGAAAGGTAGCAAGGTGAAAGCCTTCGAGAGTTCGAATCTCTCCGCCTCCGCAAATAAAAAACCAGCCTCTAAGGGCTGGCAACTTCTAATTTTTGAAACAGAGAATGAGCTGAACTTTTGAAATAAGGATTTTTGTCTTCATCTATCCACAAGGATCCTTCACCTATTTCTATGGGCGAAGACAAGGCAATCAAATGCTTATGACCCTTCAATTGCTCAATTGTGTAAGTAACCTCTTTTTCATTTAATTCCGAATCTGCGGATCTTAAAATATAAACTTCAGAGTCCTCACTTCTGGTGAAGAAAAATACTTCCTTCAGTGTAATATCTCTGTTGTCTATAATTACTTGCACCCGAGCACTAAACGGGTTAACAACGGGCCCTATGTGGGTTAAATACTTTTTCATAATAACGCGGTTTTTTCTGACAATAGAATACAACATTTAACAAAAATTGCAACTAAGCAATTCTTTTCAGAAAATCTTCCTCGGTAAGCACAGGAACTCCGAGTTTCTGTGCATCTTTAAGTTTAGATCCAGCTTCAACACCTGCCACAACAAAAGAAGTGTTTTTAGACACCGAACCTGCAACCTTACCCCCTCGCTCAAGTATCTTGGCCTTGGCGCTTTCTCGAGACATAGTCGACAGCGTACCCGTCAACACAAAAGTCAGACCTGTAAATTTTCCACCTTTAACTTTCTGAAACTTTTCCACGACAACACCGTTTTTCTTCAGTTTATCGATAAAGTTAAGATTATTTTTATCAGAAAAAAATTCATGAACACTTCTTGAAACAGCAGGACCTATATTTTCTATTTCATTTATTTTTTCCAAACTTGCTTTAGTCAAGTTCTCTAAAGTTTCAAAGTGGTTGGCCAAGTCCCGTGCTGTTTCCTCACCCACATGTAAAATTCCAAGGGCCCAAAGAAACTTACTGAGTGAAATTTTTTTCTTACTTTTTATTTCTTCTATTATATTTTCTGCGGATTTTTCACCAAAACGCTCTAAAATTTCAATATCCCCTTTGTCTAAAGAAAAAATATCAGCAGCATCAGTAATCAATCCCTCGTCTTTGAATCGTTTAAGGACTTTTGGGCCTAATTCATAAATATCAAACACAGAAACAAAATGCTCTATATATCTCTCATTTTTTGCAGGACATTTTGGATTGCTACAATAGTAAGCCACTGAATGCGAATCACTGGTTTCTTTTTTATCTACAGGGGCATCGCAAACCGGGCAATTTGCGGGCATTTTAAATTTCTTTTCCTTGCCGGTACGCAACTTTACTAATGCTTCCACAACTTTTGGGATCACATCTCCGGCTTTCTCGATTACAATAGTATCTCCTATCTTGATACCCAAACGTTCTATTTGATCTAAGTTGTGCAAAGTTGCTTTAGAAACAATAGAACCTGCTACCCTAGTCGGCTCAAAAATTCCAAGCGGAGTAAGCACTCCAGTGCGTCCAACGTTCACCTTGATATCTTTTAAGATAGTCGTGGCTTTCTCTGCTGGGTACTTATAGGCAGCCATATAGCGTGGAGCTTTACCAACAACACCTAGAACTTCCTGTTGCTTTAAATCGTTCACTGATACCACCACTCCATCGGTACCAAAAGGATAATTCGCTCTAATCTTTTCAAAAGTGTGAATAAATTCCATCACCCCAGAAAGATCGCTCGACACTTTTTCATGAGTATCGACTTTAAAACCAAGTTTACTTAAAAGTATATGCTCCTCTTGGTGTGTTTCAAATTTTTCCTTGCCTTCATATTCGGCTATGTCGTACGCATAAAAATCAAGATTCCTAGCTTTCGCAAGTTTTGGATCTAGTTGTCGAAGGGATCCTGCAGTAGCATTTCTAGTATTCGCAAAAAGTACTTTCCCTTGTTTCTCTTGTTCTTTGTTTAAAGAAACTAAAGTTTTTTTAGCCATCAAAGCTTCACCACGAACTTCGATATATTCTGGAACTTCTCCAGAGAGCATCAATGGAATTGCCGATATAGTTTTTAAATTCTCAGTAATATCTTCCCCAACGAAACCGTCACCACGAGTCGCCCCTTGAATCAATTTCCCTTTTTTATAAATCAGTGACACAGCCAAGCCATCAAATTTCACCTCGGCAAAATATTCCACCTGTGTATTGGGAGGCAGAAGTTTTCGAATTCTTTTATCCCAATCTTCCAACTCCGCCTCACCAAAAACATCATTCAACGACAACATTCTAGTTTTATGCTCTACTTTTTCAAATTTAGAAAGTGGCTTACCGGCCACTCGCTCTTCGGGCGCCATAGCATCCTGAAACGCAGGATAATCTTTTAGTAGAGCTTTGAGTTCTTTGGACAGCGAATCATACACCACATCGGTCACATCTGGAGCATTATCTACGTGGTAAAGTTTTCGAAGTCTATCTATCTCCTGCCGGAGCTTTAAAATACGAGACTTTACCTGGTTTTTATCACCTATTTGTTTTCCCATACTAAAGAGTATATCAGTACCGAACTTCAATTACACGCTCTATTTGATTTGGATTATTCGAATCACAATTAGGAATACCTTGAGAATTTGGGATATGCCCAACGTTATAACCCTTTGATATGATAGTCGTTATATTTGTCTCTTTTATATCCTTAATCACTTTGACCAAAGCACAAGCATTCTGATTATCTCCTAAAGAAGTTAAATTAAAAACCCATGGACCAGAAGAAGTTTCACTACCATTTTCATCTTGATTTAAGGCCACATCCATATCGTTACATTGAGTAAGTATTAATTCTGTAGGTATACCAAAAGCTTCAGATTCTCCGGTAAAAGACGGTACCGTATTTCTCAGATAATACAAGGCACATTCTACACCAGTATCCGCGGCATAAAAGGCATCATTCGTAGCCCGAGCCGAAACAGAAAAATTTACTTCTTTCAGAGCGATATTGGAAACTCCTAGGGATATAGCTAAGATAATCGAGACTAAAACAACAGCAAATAAAAGCACAAAGCCACGCTTATTGGGAAAAAATATTTTTTTATAACTTGGATAAATCATTTTTAATTCCAATCAAATAAATTTTCAGTAAAACTTACAGAAGTATTTTGGTCGCCCCAAAATACAAAAGAATTTATTCTTGCTTCATGTTCATTGATAATACTAATTCGGATATTCCTGCGAAAAGAAGAAATGACGGCGTCTGCTGTTCCCGCATTGTAATCATACGTTCCACTATCTGTATGATAATACAAGGGCGGACACAATGCTGACAGACATGGGTCTAGGGTAATCTGAGTGATAGGTCGATTAGTATCTCCATAAACTAATTCTTCAGTGTGAAAAACACATCCCTTATTTTGACAATCACTAACATGAGCCAGAAAATCTGACCAACCATTTTGACCACCATCATACAAAACAAAAGTATCTCGCATATTTCTCATAAGCTCGATACCTTCTTGGGCTAAATAATTTGCAGTTACTTTACTTTTTGCAAAACTGGTACTTTTAAGTCCTCCCCCTAAGGCCACCATCAAAGCTAAAACCGATAAAGTAAAAATTGAAATAGCCACTAAGGTTTCTACGAGTGTAAAACCAGATTGCATTTTCTTAGTTTGTAAAATAAATTTCATCATATCATTTACGGAGTTATATCAATCAATCTTTGAGTAACTGAAGTTTGCAATGAAAATGGAGTTACTACATCTTTATAATGTATCTCTCCTTTTAAAACTATAGTTACTAAAGGTTGTTGCAAGTCACCTGAAGTGAGCGATCCTTCTGGATGTTCAGGTCCTAAAACAGCAAAATAAGAATCTGGGTCAATTACAATAGACTCATCATTTAATTTTGTAAAATTTTTTCCACCATCGTTTGATTTCCAAATATTAAATGGTTGATCAATGCCCGGTGCTTCTATCTTATAAACCCACTGATCCTCAACGTTTGGTTTATCTAATTTTTCAGGCAATCCATAAGCTTCTTCAAAAACAATCGCGCCTCCTCTCGCGCAATATCTAGGAGTATTTAACATTGTACTCTGAGCCTCGCTTTCGCTCCAGCTATTGTCACCAGAATAACATCGATAATTATAGCCAGTACGAATATGTCGAGACATATCTTCCATGATAAAAGTAAGGTTGTCCATAATAGAACGTAGATTTGCAGATTTGTTATGTACCAAATTTGCATTCAACAATGCCCCAACCCCCGCAACCACAATAATCAAAAACAAAGACACCGCTATCATCGTTTCAATGATGGTGTACCCCCGAGACTTTGTTTTTAAATTATACTTTCTCATATTATTTCTATTCTACCAGAAGAATACATACGTACTGTAAAATAAGGCCCCGAAGCATCTTCCACTCTAAAATTTAAAAAATCTACCCCAATAAGTGCATTTTGATCATTTGCTTTTTTAATAGTCATGATTGAATCTGGTCGAGTAAAAGTGAGTGAAATTCCAACACCATCAACAGACTCCATAACGCCGTCATAATATTGCACATACATATCACTTAAATATTTCTCGTTGGGGAGACGAAACTTTTCGATACACTCACTAAATGGACACTTGAATATTTCATCAAATTTTTTATTTTGATCTAAATCAGTAAAATAATAGAAAACTTGATTCCCAGTATCTGAAGAACCAGGAGAGGTATTGAAATAAATTCCATATGAAGGTTTCCAATCTTCGAGCAATGGTGGAGAAGTTGGTATAATTTTACCAAAAGGAATTTCTCCAGCTGTTGATTTTTTTTGAGCATTAACAAATTTGAGTACTATATCACTTACTAAATTTTTTAAATCAACTTTCGCTTGAAAATTTTTATAATTAAAAATAACTGTCCCAGTGACAATAGAAAAAATACTCAAAACTACAATAAGCTCAACATAAGTCATTCCGGCTTGTTTTTTTCGTAATTTAAAATTCATATTTTAAAATAAAGGCAAATATAGATCGCACAACAAAACCAAGAAGGTGCCTAGGATCAAAAATGGGGCGAAAGGTACTTCACTCTTGCGACCATATTTTTTCGAAAAAGCTAAAAGGATTATGCCGATGATGCCACCAGCCCAGAAAGCAAATATCACAGCTGAGAGTACTCCCAACATGCCAAGCAAAAACCCGAGACCCACCAGAAGCTTGCCATCCCCTAACCCCATCCATCGACCACGAGAGAGTAACCACAGTAGTGCAAATGGTACCGAAACTACAAAGCCAGCCAGAAAGTCGAGCAGTCTAGGCGTATGCACTGAGAGTGTGCCGTAATCAAAAAGAAATATTCCTACGAAACCCAAAACTCCGATAACAAATGAAAGTATGTCTGGGATAATTTTATGCTTTATGTCATATACTGCGATTACTACAAGCAAAGAACACATCAAAGCGTAGTAGGCATAAGTTACTGAAAAGTTTAAAATGTCGTAAAAAAATAAATTTTCAAGTTTCAAAAACAAAAGCATAAATACTAATCCAGTTAAAAGCTCCACCAATGGATACTGCATCGAGATTCTACTTTTACAACTTTTACATTTTCCACCTAATCCTAAATAACTAAATACTGGAATAAGTTCATACCAAGATAAAGTACTTCGACAAGACATACAAGCACTCCGTCCACCTAAAGTTTTTTGTGTGTTGAGTCGCAAAATTACCACATTCAAAAAACTACCGATAATCAGTCCAAGTCCAGCGAAAATGATTGTAAGAATTAGCTCCACGATTTTTACTATTAACAACTATAGTTTGTAGAGTTAGCGTTAGGAAAGGCAGTAGTGAAGTTTGCAAGAGTTGTTGGTGGATTTCCAGTAAATACTTTTTTAGTACCCTTATTATCGTTACAAAAAGCTCCAGTTGAAGTTGAAGCGGCAAAGAACCACACACCGGAGACATTAGGATTTTGACCATCCCAACCATAGTAGATATAGGAATTCTTTGGTAAGGAATCTGCTAAAGCATACAAACTATTTAAAGAAGAAGAGGTAGCGTTAAAAAGAGTTCCGCTAGCTGCAGTTCCATTTGTAGTTGCTCCTGTAATTCCACTGCTAACTTGATATGGTCCCATGACCACAGCTGTAGTAGGAGTAGCACCAGTAAACAAAAATGCTTGACTCGTCATCTGAACCAACTGAGATGTTATTTTAGAATCATTACTTTTAGATTTACCAGAACCTAGTAAACCCATAACGATAGCGGCCAAAATTCCAATTATGGCTACTACGACCAAAAGTTCAATTAATGTAAAACCTTTTTTATAATTCATTTTATAGAAAATAAGATTATTTGATAATATAATTATAAAGTAATTATATCAGCTTATAAAACAAAAACCACCCAAGGGAGTGGTTTTTGTAATCAATATTATAAGTATGGATTAAAGAGCTGCACCTGCACAATTGTTTCCTGCAGTTGGAGCAGCAGCTAAGCTAACAGAAGCACCAGTACTATCTACACACCATCCAGTACCAGGTGCAGTCATTGCATGCCACATTGAGTAAGCAGTTATTGCACCACCTGCTGTTGCGTTAGAAGTACAAGTAGGAGCTGTAGTGTTAGGCCAGTTAGATGCAGTCATTAAAGAAACCAAGGCTGCATTTCCTACTAAGCCTAAAGCAGGTGTAGTGGTGTTTGCACATCCATTAGCAGATGTCGCAGTACCATAGCTAGTACCTGTATATGCTGTTTCTGCTGCTGCACGAATGTTAGACATTTGAGCTTGAACTTTAGCGTCTGTTCCTTTTGAACGAGCAGAGTTTAAAGAAGCCAAAACAACTGAAGCCAAGATACCGATGATCGCGACAACCACCAAGAGTTCGATCAATG
>CAYMIC010000002.1:0-31816 GCA_964390615.1 uncultured Candidatus Saccharibacteria bacterium
AGTGGCTACCCCGATAGGCAATATGGAAGATATCACTCTCCGAGCTCTTCATACTTTAAAAGAGGTTGATTTAATTTTATGTGAAGATACTAGAGAGACTGGCAAGATTTTGGCTAAGTATCAAATCAAAAAACCAACCATGAGTTACCACGCTCAGAGTAAACTTGCCAAAACTGATAAAATTTTCGAGCTCCTGAAGGATGGTAAAAATTTAGCTTTAGTGTCCGATGCTGGTACTCCGGGAATATCTGATCCAGGAGCAATGTTAATTTCAAAAATAAAAGAAGAATTACTAGAAGTCACAGTTGTACCTATTCCTGGGGCCACAGCTCTCATTACTGCGCTTTCAGCTTCTGGACTACCTACGCATGAGTTTACATTTCTGGGATTTTTACCACACAAGAAAGGGCGAGAAACTTTATTTAAAGAAATTGCAGAATCCAAGAGAACAATGGTTTTCTATGAGTCACCCCACAGAATTTTAAAAACCCTAGAAGCACTAGAAAAGTTTTGTCCTGACAAGAAAGTTTGCTTGGCTCGTGAACTTACTAAAATGTTTGAAGAGATCAAGACTGACAGTGCAAAAAACTTATTGGATTATCTAACTAAAAATCCAGTTAAACAAAAAGGAGAATTTACTGTCTTGGTATCTTAAACTCTTCAATGCTTCACCAGATTCGATTACAATAAATTCTCTGGATCTATAATAACTTCAAATGTTTTAGGCAGGCTTCTGATTTTTTCTAGGATTTCTTTATCGATACGCCCGGCTGGAGTGAGTGCCGGGAGTGACCAGTCCTTGCGATCAAGCTTCACTAGAGCGTTCATGGTGTACTTGTCTTTATGAGTAGTGCTATTGCCGCCAAATATATCTACTTCCTGGTCTGTAAAAAGTTCTCGTAGATAATTTTTTGCCTCTAGGGCTTCATCTTTGGTTGCGGTTTGAGTAACTTTTATAAAACGTTGGTATGGTGGGTAACCTAGAGTTTTTCGATCAGATAATTCACTTCTAACATACGAAAGCAGGTTTTCATTTTTTATTGCACGTAGAGCAGGATCCTCGATATTTTTAGAAATTATCATCAACTTTTTTTCAGTCTTAGCCATAAAGAGATATAACAATTCTATTATTTTTTCGCCCATCAAAAAGTTTGGGATACTCCAAAGTGTATCGAAAGATGCGATCAAAGACACTGGTACTTTTTTTCGTAAGTAAAACAAAGATAATTGAGTACCCAAGAGAATACCACCTTTTCCTTCCTCAAATTCTTCTACCAAGGCCATGGCTTCTTTGGCGTTTTTAACTGAAGTTTTGTCTAACTTCCAAATTCTTGTCTTTGGAAAATGAGCACGCAATTCTTGCTCAACGGTATCGGTCCCTATACCCAAAGGTAGTAGATTCCAACTGCCACAGAGAGCACACCGAGTGTCTGGGTCTTTTTGTGTCTGACAACGATTACAGCTAAAGATTCTTTTTTTACCATCTCGAGAGAGGTACAAGACTACAGGAGCATTGCACGTATCACACAGCACGATGTCATTGCAATCGCGGCAAACTGTATAAGTCGCTAACCCTTTTCGCAGAGCAAACACAAATATATTTTCTTTTTTATCTAAAACTTCCTTTATACTTTGAATATTACTTTCAGTTAGTACAGAAAAACTTCTTTTATTTCTCTCGGTTTCCCTAGGAATCATCTCTATCTCACCTTCAAAGTTTGTTCTAAAAGAAAGTGGCGAGATATCACCCAGATCATCTAATTCTTTCCGAGCGTAAGTCTCAAATCGCAGTAGAGTATCAGCCAAGATTAATCTAGCCCCTAATAATGATGCAAATACTTCTACAAATATCCGAAGGTCAAAAAAAGGTGTAAACGACATCTTGTAAGCACTGGATCGCTCGCTCTCTAGGATGATAGTTCTCAAATCTGTCCGGGGTAGGGAAAGGTATTGAGGGGTGCCTACTAGGAGAACTGGATGCTCTGAAGCCAGCATATTCTTGATCTTGTCCAAAGATTTTTTAGAACTTAACCCACTATAAAAAGAAAAAGTGAATTGTTCGATGCCTTTAGAAAGTAAATTTTCAAAAGTTCTGACTTCAGCTTCGGTGGGCAAAACTATAAAGATGGACTTTTTTTCGGCAAAAGAACCTCTGATCAAAGTTTTATAAAAAGAAATTCTATCTTCAAAACTATTCTGAAGTAAAAGTTTTTCGGTGCGAATATCTGAAATGCGTTTTGAAGTTGATACAACATCAACTCTCTCTGGAATCCATTTTACTATTTTGTCGTGCTCTTCTTTTAAAATTGTCGGAATCAAAGCAGACACCGCATCATTTTTTCTCGCAGCAAAATAATCACTGGTTTGTAGTATGGCATCGAGATATGTACCTCGAAATATGGAATTCTCTTTCACTTCTAAAATCTTCTTTAGATTAAAGTCGAGTTCTTTGAGTTCGCCCTTGGCAGTAGCCGCATCCTCAGTTGCCACTACAAGGGCTAGTAGGACTCGTCCACGTAAAGTTACGTTCACGATTGAGCCTACAGCAATGTCTTTAGCCGAAAAGTAGGTCAAATTCTCGCCAAACGGCCTTTTTTCGAAAGGAATAACGGTCAAAATCTTCATGTTTTTTATTCTAGCACAATGTGATATAGTTGGGGCATATGGGAATATTCTCAAAGAAATTGGGTATCGACTTAGGTACCGCAAATACTCTGGTTTTCCTGCCTGGCCGAGGCATAGTTTTAAACGAACCTTCTGTAGTGGCAGTTTCCGAACAGGACAATAAAATCTTGGCCATCGGTCTTGAAGCTAAAAATATGATCGGTAAAACTCCAGAATTTATAATTACTTACTCTCCGATGAAAGATGGTGTGATTGCGGACTACAGAGTGACTGAAGCTATGCTTCGATACTTTATAAATAAAGCCATGGGCAAGTGGAATTTCTTCAAGCCCGATGTCATGGTGTCAGTACCAGCAGGAGTGACTTCGACTCAACGGAGAGCTGTGGTTGAAGCCGCTATTCGTGCTGGAGCTAAAAATGCATATGTGGTGAAAGAACCTATCCTAGCTGCCCTCGGTGCTGGTATCCCAATTCACGAATCTAAAGGCTATATGGTGGTAGACATAGGTGGAGGCACTACTGATGTGGCAGTGATTTCGCTCGGTGGTATCGTCTCTTCGACTTCAGTAAAGTGCGCTGGAAATAAAATCGATGCTGCTATCGCGGACTATATCAAAAAAACTTTTAACCTTGCGATAGGTGAGCGAACAGCCGAAGAAGTTAAAATCAAAATTGGTGCCGCGGTACCACTCGAAGAAGAACTTCGAGTTACTATCAAGGGGCGCGATTTTATCCAAGGCTTACCACGTTCGGCCCAAGTCGGCACTAACGAAATTGTAAAAGCTATCGACGGGGAATTAAAACAGATCATCAAAGCTATCAAAACTGTACTTGCTGAAACTCCACCAGAACTAGCATCGGACATCATCGACCACGGTATCATCATGACGGGAGGCTCATCTCAACTACGCAATCTAGCTGATTTGGTATATCGTAAAACTGGAGTTAAAGCGACACTCGCTGATGATTCTCTTTTCTGCGTCGCCAAAGGTACTGGTATCGTCTTGGATCACTTGGATATGTATAAGAAAACAGTCCTAAGTAAGAAGTAAAATGGATCTATCTTTTCATTTACAAAAAGAAAATTTGCATCATGCTTATCTTGTTGAAGGCGCCAAGGAGAATATGGTGCCAGCGATCGTTAGTCATTTAGAAACTCTAGGGATACAAAAAGAAAGTAATCCTGATTTCTATGAACTTTCTTATGGATCACTGAAAATGGCTGACGCTTCCTACCTCCGGTCTTTTAGTGATAAAAAAAGTATAACTGGTAGTAAAAAAGTATTTTTAATTTCAGCGGACGCCATATTGACTGAAGCCCAGAATACACTGCTCAAACTTTTCGAAGAGCCGGTTTTAGATACACATTTTTTTATAATAGTTCCAGATACCAATGCACTTCTAGCAACTTTCGTTTCTAGATTTTATACAATCAAAGGTGGAAATGAGGACAATAGAGAATTTGATCGCGCAAAGAAGTTTTTAGGTATGAATCGTGTCGAGAGAGTATCTTTTATCCAAGAACTACTCTCTGGTGAAGAAGAAGAGGAAGAAGATGCTGAAGAGGGGACAATCTCCTCGATTAGCACCAAGAGTGCCAAAGCTCAGACTTTTCTAAATGCCCTTGAATATCATCTTCATAAAAAGTTTTTTATTGAGAAAAAAAACGATACGAATTTAGAGTTTTTAGATCATTTGTTTAAGGTACGGGTATACCTTCGCCAACCAGGTTCTTCAGCTAAGACTTTACTTGAATCACTGGCTTTATCGATACCAGAGAAAATTTAGGTTTATTAAAAATTATGTTATAGTAATATCAATATGCAATACAATTTTGCGGAATTTAAAACAGAATTGAAAAAAGTAGAAGACTTTTTGACCAAAGAATACGGAAGTCTGAATATCGGACGAGCATCACCGTTGGTTCTAGACGGTATCTCAGTTGAATCTTATGGATCTTTTACTGACCTTAAAAATGTAGCCTCTATCGGGATCGAAGACCCAAAGACTTTACGTGTTTCTCCTTGGGATAAAACCCAAATCAAGGGTATTGAAAAAGCTATTCAAGGAGCAAATTTAGGCCTATCTCTAGCGACTGATGAATCCGGTATTCGAGTTATTTTTCCACAACTTACTACTGAATCCAGGCAAACTTTAGTAAAAGTACTCAAAGAAAAACTTGAGGAATCTCGAATTGCAGTTCGCAGACTTCGCGAAGATGTCTGGAATGATGTTCAAGCAAAGGAGAAAGAGGGTAAGATGACTGAAGATGAGAAATTCCGAGCGAAAGACGAACTACAAAAGTTTGTGGACGAAGGTAACAAGAGCCTAGAGGCTGTATTTGCAAAGAAAGAAAAGGAAGTAATGGGTTAAAATAAATGTCTGTAATAATATTTCTAATAATTTTGTTGGTGTTGGTCTTGGTCCATGAATGGGGGCATTTTTTTTCGGCTAAAAAATTTGGAATCAAGGTTGAAGAGTTTGGTTTCGGTTTTCCACCAAAACTTTTCGGTAAAAAATACGGTGAGACTGAGTACACCATCAACGCGTTACCTTTTGGAGGTTTTGTTAAAATCTTTGGTGAAAATCCAGATGAAGCATCTATCTCAGGCCCTGAAGCTTCTAGAAGTTTTATAAATAAGCCTCGATGGCAGCAAGCTATAGTTCTTTTTGCTGGAGTATTTATGAACCTAGTATTGGCTTGGATACTATTTTCTATTGGTTTTATTTCAGGTATGCCGACTTCGATGAAAAATATCCCTAACGGTGCCGATATACAAGATGTAAATTTGATCCTTCTTTCAGTAGTCAAGGATTCACCCGCAGCCGCCGCAGGACTTATGCCAAAGGATAAAATTGTATATCTTCAAAGTGGCGCAAACTACATCGCAGCCCCAAACATCACTCCAGAAGCTCTACAAGAATTTGTGACTAAACACGGTGGTGAGAGTTTAAATATCACATATCTCCGTGGTAAAGAAAATGAATTACACACGACTTCACTTACTCCGACAAAAAATGAAGTCGGCGCCCCTTTCATAGGTATAGGCATGGATCAAATAGGTACTCTAAAATTGCCCTTCTTTAAGGCCTTGGGTGAGGGAATGAGCCTAACCATCTCAGTAACTAAAGGAACTGCTCTTGGGCTGTATAACTTGGTTGCGGATGGTATCCGAGGTACTGGAAGCTTTGCCTCAGTCACTGGGCCAGTCGGTATAGTCGGTATAGTCGGCGATGCTGCTTCGTTTGGTTTCGTGTATTTAATGTCTTTTGCAGCTTTGATTTCAATCAATCTTGCTATCATTAACCTCATCCCATTTCCAGCTCTCGATGGTGGTAGACTTCTTTTCCTTCTCATAGAGAAAATAAAAGGTTCTCGAATCAGTCCCAAATTTGCCAACACCGCAAACTCGATTGGCTTTGTGCTACTAATTATACTTATGTTAGTCGTGACTTATCACGATATTGTAAAGTTACTATAGTTTGAAAACTTTTTGTCCTAAGTCAGTATCTTTTACTTCATAGCCTAGAGAAGAAATCTTGTCGCGGAGTTCGTCTGAGAGTTTGAAATCTTTCATAGCTCTTGCGACTTCGCGTGCGTCTACGAGTTTTTGAATATCATCTGGAATAGCTTCTTCTTTTAGGTCTGCAAATCCAAGGCCGAGAACTTTATCAAAATCTAGTATCGTAGCTTTTCGATCAGCTTTTGAAATTTCTTCGTTGGCGATTAAGTCCCAGAGTACCACTAGGACTTTTGGAGTATCTAAATCATCTGAAAGGTGAGTAATAAATTTATTTTTGTATTCTTCATTTACAACACCCACTTCATCTCCGAGATTTATAAAAAGTCTTCGTAAACGATTCAGGGCAACTTCGGAAGCTGTTAGAGCATCCCAACTAAAGTTTACTTTAGTATGGTAGCTCGCCATTAAAAGCCAAAAACGATAAGTGATCGGGTCGATACCTTTTTCAATAAGTGTATTTAATTTCAAAAAATTATCTGCGGATTTCGCCATCTTTTCTCCACCAGTATCTACAAACTCATGATGCATCCAGTATTTTACAAATGGACTTTTACCTGTAGCAGCTTCGGATTGAGCTATTTCGTTTGTGTGGTGAATAGAGATATGATCTATGCCACCAGTATGGACATCGAATTGTTCGCCCAAAAACTTCATACTCATAGCTGAACACTCGATATGCCAGCCAGGGAATCCTTGACCCCATGGCGAAGGGAATCCAAGCGAATCATTAAATTTCCAAAGAGCAAAGTCTTCTCCGCTCTTCTTTTCACTTTCTTGATTGACTCGTCGATACTCTTCATCAGTAGTCCGTTTACCGCCCCAAAGAATTCCATATGAAGGAAATTTTTTTGTATCAAAATATACACCATCACTTGTAGCGTAAGTGAATCCATTTTTTTCTAGCTTTTCAATCAATTCTATATTTTCAGATATATGATCGCTGGCAAAGCACATAGTGTCAGGTGGCAGGATATTTAAGTGTCGCAAATCTTCTCGAAACTTCTCCGCATAAAACTCTGCAAGTTCTCGCATATTTTTAAGATTCAAATCCTTACCTTCACGGAGAAGTCCTTTAGTCATCTTGTCATCTCCAGAATCAGCGTCACTCGCTAAATGCCCAATGTCGGTTATATTCATAACCTGATTTACAGGATACCCTAGATACAACAAAGTTCGGCGCAATGTATCTGCAAAAACATACGAACGGAGATTCCCAATGTGGGCATAGTTGTAAACAGTGGGCCCGCAGGTGTACATACCAACTTCACTTTCGTTTATCGGTATAAATTCTTCTTTTTGACGAGTTAGAGTGTTGTAAAAACGAAGAGACATAAATTTTATTCTGCTAAGGGTACATCTGGTCGAAACTCGTTTTTGTAAATTGAAATTAATGCATACAGCAAGCTGATAGTCAGAGGTCCAACCAAAATACCAATAGGTCCTAAGAGTGATATACCGCCCAAGACTGCAAAGAGGATAAGGAGTGGAGGTACGTTTATTTTATTTCCAATAACGATAGGGTTTAGGAGATTATCGACTAAGCCGACGACTATAACTGCCCAAATCAAAAGTCCAATAGCGGCAGCTGTATTTCCTGAGATTAAAAGAAAAATTATAGCCGGTACAGAAACAAAACTAGTACCAATCATAGGCACCAAGGATGCAATCGCGGCTACCACTCCCCAAAGTGCAGCATTCGGGACTCCAAAGATCGAAAGGCCGATACCCATCAAGGTTCCTTGTACAATACCAATCAAAAGATATCCTTTAACGACGCCATTGATAGCAAGGATGAGTCGACTAATTATTTTTTGATCATCGATATCGGAAAGGGGACTCAAGTTTACTAAATAATTTCTCCAACTAGTGCCATCTTTCAAGAAGTAAAAAATAGATAGAAGCATCAAGATAAAAGCGAGAAATGTAGAGAGTGTAGCACTGAAAATCTTTCCGATATTTGAAGAGATGGAGAAAGCTAGTGCTGAGAGTTTATCTTTGACATTGAAAGTAAATCCTTCCGGAAGAATTCTCTGCACACTTTTATCAATAGAATTTATGTAGGGAGAAATGTTGTGTCCTTCGATAACTTCCTGATAGACATTCTGACTTTGTTTAAATACTAGTATACCAACACCAGAAATAGGCCCAAGAACGATAATGGTAAAGATAATTACAGTTAAAATACTAGCCAGCCACCTAGGAGCATGATACTTGGTGAACCAACGAAATAGTGGATAAAGAACTATCGAGAAAGATATTCCCAAAAGCAGTACTATCCAGAAAGGCTTGAAAATCATAAAAGTGAAAATAAAAGTAGCCAAAAGGAGGCCAAAAAAGAAATACCTCTCAATCATTTTTGTTTGCATATCATTGATTATAACAAATAGGGGTGGTAGAACAAGGGCTAAAGTCTCATAAACATTGCCCCTTGCCTTTTTCCCCGGAATCATATAATATAAGACCCATGGAATTTGCAGTCATAAAAACAGGCGGAAAGCAGTATAAAGTCTCAGAAGGAGACACTGTTTCTATCGAAAAAATAAAGGGTGAATACGCAAAAGGGGACAAGCTCACTTTTGATGAAGTTCTCTTGGTGGATAACGGTAAAGATACTACTATCGGTACTCCTTTTATTGCTGGCGCTAAAGTAGCTGGTGAAATCGTTGAAATCGGACGCGGACGAAAGCTCTTGGTTATGAAATACAAACAGAAATCTCGATACCTAAAACGAAATGGTCACCGACAGCCATTCTTTAAAGTAAAAATCACTTCTATAAAATAATCTCTAAAAATAACCCTCTCTCGGGGGTTATTTTTTTACTCACTTTATCTTTTCTTGTCTCATAATAACCGCGGCCGCTCCCATTATGAGACAAGCTATTGAACCATTACGGGTACATCGCAAGTACATTATGGGCAATTGACAAAGTAAGTAATTTGTACTAAAGTAACAATGAATAATTTCATTAAAAACCATTTGATTATGAATACTGAAACTTCCTTTCGCATTAAAGAAGATAATAGGAAGATTGGATATATTCTCCAAAATTCTGACATCACTCTTAGGACTATTAAGAAAGCGGCGGAAGTTTCCGTTGCAAATCCATACCACAATTTTGATCACCAATTAGGAGTAGCTGAACAAGCAATCAAGCTTGCTAAAGCTGAAGATAGAAACAGATCGGAAATTAATCTGGTTGGCGTTATAGGGCTTTTCCATGACGCTGGTTTTCTAGTGCAAAAAACTTCTTTTCCAGAAATCAGATCCTTTTGGGTTGCGGAGCGTATGCTTGATAGTTTTGACACTAGAATTGTGTCTACTGATCATTCCTTGGTTTTGACTAGAATCAGGGATTACATTTTGGCTACAGCTTACCCATCAGCCAGAACTGTAGAAACTAGACAAGATCCTTTGAAATGCATCATCCAAGATGCTGATTTAGCACATTTAGGACAAGGACCTTTTTATTGGGTTTGGGCTTCGATGGGATTACTTGATGAATTTAATCAAGTGCGTGAAGAGCATCTGACTCCAGAGTATTTTATTCGCAATACTCAAGAGAAGTTTGTTAAATCTTTGCGTGAACTCCAAGAGGGTAGAATTTTTGTCTCCAGGGGCGCACGAACAGTCTTCAAGGATCCTATGCAAAGCTTGAAACAAATCAAGAAATGGCCAATCGAAGCCATTAATTGTGCTTATGCCATGAGGGGTGTAGACATCGACATCTACCAATTTGAAAGTAAAATCAGCAGATTTTTATAACAGACAGGGCTCCGGCCCTGTTTTTTTATTTTTAAATAGCGTAAAATATATGCGTAAAAGGGGAGATAGCCACTATTGACTTTAGACCTAAAAAGGTGTATAATATAAGGATAACATGAAAAAAGTATTGCGATGGTTTAAAAAATATTTCATACCGCACGAGCACAACAATCATCAGCCGCATTTTTTGCGTCATGAGTCTATGCTTTTTTTGTTTCTCTTAATCATCATGGTGGAGTTGGGCTTCTTGGCTCAAGTTTTTTTGGTATTCGATAAAACAAAATTTTTAGCAGCAGTTTTACCGGGTGTCTTAACACAACTAACCAACCAAGAACGAGAAGCTTATGATGTACCAGAACTCAAAGTAAATGATTTACTGACTCAAGCAGCTGAACTAAAAGCACTCGACATGGCTGAGAAAGGATACTTTGCTCACACTAGTCCTGAAGGACGAACTCCTTGGTATTGGTTAGAACAAGTTGGCTATAAATATTCTTCAGCAGGGGAAAACCTAGCAGTAAATTTTTATGATTCAGAAGATGTCGATCAAGCCTGGATGAATTCACCGACACACAAAGCTAATATAATCAAAAAAGAATACACCGAAATCGGTATCGGAGTAGCTCGTGGTACTTACCAAGGCAAAAATACTATTTTCGTAGCTCAATTTTTCGGTAAACCTTATGTATCACCCGTAGTTCCTGCTCCGATAGAAAATGAAATCGCTAAAGCTCCAGCCCCAGCTCCAAAAACAAGTCCAACTAAGCCAGTAGTAAAACCGACAACCACAAAACCTGTAGTTCCAAAGGAAACTCCTAAACCAATAGAAACCACTCCAACAAACACCACACTTGCGGTTAATACTCCGACGACTGTGTTAGGCGAAGAAACTGTATTCGCTGCATCATCTAAAACTTTTGTCCAAAGTGTAAAATCTTTTGTAGATCGGGCACTGACTTCTCCTTCACAATCTGTGGCATTATTCTATGGTGCTCTAGGAACACTCGTTATCCTCGCTATGCTTATCGTTATGTTTATTCGATCTGAGATCCGGCATCCAAAAGTTATGGCTCGAGGATTAGCTTTGATGGCTGTCATCGTGCTTCTCCTTTATGTAAATGTACGAGTGCTCGCTGTGGAGACCTTGGTACCAGGAGATGATTCAAACACCACGTTTCTAGCTTCTTAGTCCACAATTGCATACAAGCCCTCTAGTTTGTATAATTAGAAATATGAATAAAGCACGCATCATGTTGGGTTTGGGTATTTGGGTAGCAATCCTACCATACCTCGGTTTTCCTTATTTCTTTAAGAGTCTACTATTTGTAGTGACTGGACTTGGTTTGATTTATTTTAGTTTTTTACTTTACAGAGAATCCAAGGCTGAAAACGGCAATGAGAAAATTTTTGAAAACTTTTCTGAAAATTTAAACTTTAGCGAAAACGAATTATAGGATGAATTGGAGCAAAAACAACACGATCAAGATAACTACGGGCGTTTTATTTGTGCTGGTTATTTTTAGTGCCGGTTTTTTTCTAGGTTTTAACAAACAACTAAGTTCAGAAAAACTTTCTGCTTTCTTGGGTAAAGATACTATGCCAGAAAATCAAGCCGACTTTGCTCCATTTTGGAAAGTTTGGAATACTATCGATCAAAAATTTCCTGGCGCTGATAAAGTTGATTCAGAGAAGCGTATTTATGGAGCTATCGAAGGGTTGGTAGCTTCTCTTGAAGACCCTTATAGTCAATTTTTTGAACCAGACCAAGCAAAATCTTTTGAAGAAGAGATCGCTGGTAACTTTATCGGTATCGGAGTTGAAATAGGTATGAAAAATAGTGCTTTGACTGTGATCGCACCCCTAGTAGATACTCCGGCAGACAAAGCTGGGGTTCGCGCTGGAGATATAATTCTAAAAATAGATGACAAGAGCACTGCTGGCCTCACCATGGATGAAGCTATCAAATTAATTCGTGGAGAGAAGGGAAGTACTGTAACCATAAATCTACTTCACAAAGGGGAGAAGACCGCCGTAGACATAAAAATAGTTCGCGATACTATAAATATCCCAACATTGGATTATAAACTTCGCGACGATGGAATATTTGTAGTTAGTTTGTATAATTTTTCTGCGAACTCTGCAACATTATTTAAAAACGCAATGAAAAAATTTACTGCTTCTAAGAGCAACAACCTAATCCTAGATCTACGAGGTAATCCAGGTGGATACTTGGCAGCAGCAGTAGATATGGCGTCATGGTTTTTACCTGGAGGAAAAACTGTAGCTATCGAAGACTATAGCAGTGAAAAAGAAAAAAAGACTTATCGTAGTGCGGGCTACAATCCTTTTGGAGATAAACTTCATATGGTGGTATTGATTGATGAGGGTTCTGCTTCTGCTTCTGAGATATTAGCAGGTGCCCTCAGAGATCATAAACGAGCTATTCTGGTGGGTGATCAGAGTTATGGTAAGGGTTCTGTCCAAGAAGTAGTCAAAGTGACTCCTACAACTCTTTTCAAGGTCACTGTAGCCAAGTGGCTGACTCCACTCGGTACTTCGATATCTCTCAAAGGTTTGACCCCAGACTATGTGGTTAAATTTACTAAAGATGATATAGCTAAAGCCAAGGATGTCCAGATGGATAAAGCTGTCGAACTTCTAAAAAACTGGCCTGGAATAAAATAACAGATAAAACTAATGAAAGTAATTTTCTTACAAAACGTACCGCGAGTCGGCAAAAAAGACGAGATCAAAGAGGTGAATGACGGATACGCAATTAACTTTTTGTTTCCTAAAAAATTAGCAGAAGCAGCTACTACTGCGGCTGTAACTAAACTCACTCAAAGACAAAAAGAAATAGTAGTGGAGCGGGAAGTTCAAATGGATCTACTTATGAAAAATCTAGAAGAACTCAAGGGTAAGAGTATCACTATCGAAAGTAGAGCTAATGACAAAGGACACCTATTTAAATCTATTCAGAAAAAAGAAATTGTTGAGGCACTCTCAAAAATGCACACAGCAGAAATAGGTGAAGAATACATAGATCTACCAAAACCAATCAAAGAGATTGGGGAGTTTAATGTCCCAATAAAAATCAAAGGCCAAGAATCTTTCTTTAAGCTAATTGTAAAGAACATTTAAGAAATAAAAAATCCCCTAATTCAGGGGATTTTTTATTTTAATTTATTAGATTACGTTTACTACTTTCATAACCTTTGTCTTGCCGTTGAAAGAAGTTTTTCGTTTTGAACCAAACTTCACTGTTCCTGGCTTGAGAGCAAATAGGGTATGATCCTTACCAGTACTTACATTTTTACCAGCGATAATCTTGGTTCCGCGTTGCCTGACGATGATTGATCCAGATTGAGCTTTTTGTCCATCAGCAAGCTTGGTACCGAGGTACTTTGGATTGGAGTCTCTTAAGTTTTTGGCGGTACCGCCGGCTTTCCTATGTGCCATATTGTTTTCTTGGGTTTAAATGCTAAAATTTGTATATAAAGTTGCTAGATGACTAGTATATATAACTCTATGGAAAAAATCAAGCAATTTACTGAAAGCAACCTCGGTAAGGATATCTTTACCATATCTATCATCATCTTGGTGGGTTTGGGGTCATTTGGCCTAGGAAGGCTCTCAAAAGAGGCCTCAAAGCCCGGAATAACGGTCACCGAGTACAATCTAGCCAATGTAGGGTCTGCCTTAGCCTCAGCTTCTACGGAGAGCGTAAAAAACCCTACGAATCCTGCTGTAACCACCTCCAAACCAGCTCAAAAGACAAACACTACAAAGACAGCTAAAAACTACTTTGGCTCGAGTAGGGGAAGTAAGTATTACTCAATAGGATGCACTGGTGGCAAAACTTTAAAAGAAGAAAATAAAATCTGGTTCGCGACAAAAGAAGAAGCGGAAAAAGCTGGTTACGAACTATCTAGTACTTGCAAACAATAATTCAAACTAAAGATGAAGGGGAAGGGCTTTTTTAGTTCTTAGTCTGCATATCTATTTTATAGCACCGTGTCGCACAATATATGTTTGGTGCCAGACACAGGTAACAAAAAGCCCCGCGTGAACGAGGCTTCCTGACTTCTTATATTGCTTAGAATACACTCACGATTAGATTCCAGAGCCAATTCCAGATTCCACTTAAAGTAATACCGAAATAATTCATGATTAAAAGTATCACCACGATTAGGACGATTGTCCCGATAAAACCACCTTGTAGATTTTTTAAATTATTTTTCATATTTTTATATTATACTCCATATTATATTTTATATGGAGGCAAATATGTCATCGGGTCTAGATAAGCGTTCACTGCCGCAAATGGCTGAGTCAGATTCTTTCCAGGACAAGATTTACTAGGTATAGTGTCCACTTTGACCGCATCTGAAGCGTATATGGTCACATGGAGGTGCGGTCCGGTCACATGTCCAGTACTACCACTATAAGCCACGACTTCGCCACGGCTGACCCTTTGACCCTTGGAGACCTTTATGAGTGATAAGTGTCCAAAGGTACTAGCCAAGCCATCTCCGTAGTCAATTAAAACCCATTGACCAAAAGAAGCTCCAGCACAAGTCAGATCTGTGTTACCGGTACCCAAGACCACGCCATCGGCCATAGCTTTGACTGGAGTCCCTACAGAGGCTCGAAAGTCCACGCCACTGTGAGACCCTGAGGCATATAAACGCTTGGCATCCACAGTTCTACCAAACATTTGAGTCACAAACACACTATCTAGTGGCCAAGCCAAAACTCCGCCACCAGGCAATGTCTTTGGATCCAAAATATATTTTAGTTGAGACTCATAGTCACGAAGCTCTTTTTCAAGTGCATTCTTTTTAGCGGTTTGATCAACTAAAAGCTTTTGATATGTGGATTCACTATTTTGAGTTTGTTTTAATAATTTATTTTTTTCTGCAGTATTTTGCTCGACAATTTTTTTCTGGTCAGAAAGTTTAGCTCGGAGCGCAGTTAATTCATTTTTAGCCTCAATTGAGACCTCTCTAGTATCCTCTAACTCCCCTTTCGATTTCTTTAAATCGGCAATATGCTCAGTAATTTGCTCACGCAGACTGAGCATATTGTCGATATCATTCCAGATATTTGTAAAATCTTTCTCAGTAGAAAGTATAGTTTCAGTCAGTCCACTTCGCTCATATTCATCGATAGATCGCAATTGATTTCCGATGACTTCCCTATTGTTGTCGATATTTGTTTCGTGTACAGAAATATCAGAACTTAATCCTTGGATTTCTAAATTTTTTTTATCAATTTTATTTTGAGTTACAGCGATATCGGCATTTAATTTTTTCTTTGTTAAATCAAGCTCCTTGATTGAACCAGCTAAAGTATTTTTTTGTTTTCCCAAAGTATTGAGCTGACTCTGGAATGAAGCAATATCTTTTTCTAATTTTTCTATCTCATCACTTTTCTGGTTAATTTTATCCTTTAGTTCTTGTGCCGTTTCCGCGTGAACAAAAAGCATCGGCAATACCAACAACGCAAAAAAAACTATGAGCTTACAAAGTGACAGCTTTTTGTAGTCTTTTGATTGTTTCATTTTTTCCTAAGATCGAAGCCACCGTAAAAGGGTCTGGGGATTTATCAAGGCCAGTCAAGGCATAACGCACCGGATGAAGCACTGCTCCCCTACTTGGCACAGAATCAGCAATGCGCATGATTGATAGTTTGATATTTTCTACAGTAAAATTGCTATCAGAAATTTCTTCTAAATTTTGTATTACAGATTCTAAACTTTTTTTAGTCTCACTTATCTCAATATCTTTGTATGACAACTTGCTCGAGTCTATTGATGGCTCTTTTGCAAAGAAATCAATTTCCGCATTTTGTATCATAGTATCAACATCTGACCACTTAGAAATACGATCAAAAATTATTGGTATTATACCTTGCAGATGTAAAGTATCTGGAAGTCGGGCGAAAATTTCTTTCTCAATTTCCTCTTTAGAAAGTTTTTTCATGTGTTCTTTATTGAACCACTCAAGTTTAATTTCGTTAAAAACTGCTGGTGACTTTTGAACTCTTTCAAGATCAAAGCTCTCTACGAGTTCGTCGTGAGTAAAAATTTCTTTCTCTGTACCAGGATTCCAACCCACAAAGGCCACACCATTTAAAATAGCTTCCGGTAGATAACCCTGTCTCCTGTATTCAGTAATAGGTAAAGCCCCACGACGCTTGGAGAGTTTTAGTTTGTCGGGACCTAATACCAATGGTAAGTGAGCATATGTAGGCGTAGGTGCGCCAATAGCTCGCTGGATTAAGATTTGCCTAGGAGTATTTGAAACATGATCCTCACCTCGGATAACATGAGTTACCCCTTCATCGAAGTCATCAGCAACCACAGCTAAATGAAAAAGTGGCTCGTTTAAATTTTTCGCTAAAACAAAGTCTCCCAAGTCTTTGGTATTTATTGTGACTTCACCTTTAATCAAATCTGTGAAAGTTATATCAACATTCGGATTTTTAAATCGTACAATTTCTTTGATTACTCCCGAACCATCTTTTGCTTCTTCCTTGGATATATACGCATGTCCACCTTCAATCATCTTCTCTAAATATTTTTTATGAGTTTCGACATTTTCACTTTGTCTATAAAATTGGTCATACTTGAGTCCCATCCATTCCAAGCTTTCAAGTATATTATCTTCGAACTCTTTCTTGTTTCGCTCTTTGTCTGTATCTTCAATGCGGAGAATAAACTGCCCAGCATTCTTTTTAGCATAGAGATACGAGAATATGGCAGTGCGATATGTTCCCAAGTGTAAAAAACCCGTTGGTGAGGGCGCAAAACGTGTTACAACCTTTGCTTTTTCTGACATATTGCTATTTTAACATTTAAAGCCAAATTTCGAAAGAACAATTATTTCTCATGAGTAAGAGCTAGGTTTACAATTTCCCTCGCGATGGTTTCTGCGGCGTGGGGTTTGTAAAAAGCCTTAGCGCTTGCTGCCATCTGATCATAATTTTTCTTATTATCTAAAACTCTTTTAACCTCAGAATATAAAATATTTGCAGTCATGTTGGATTCTTCGATAACCGAACAAGCTCCAGCCCGAGCGTAAGCGAAAGAATTTTTTCTTTGATGGTCACCATTGGTTTTAGTGATAGGTATAAGTAGCGATGGTACTCCCCAAGCAGCAATCTCAAACAGCGAAGATCCTGCTCGTGATATGACCAAATCAGCAGCACCAGCAGCATTCTTTAATGCCAAAGCGTTCAGGTACGCCATAGCATGATATCTATTCTTGTGTGGGTGATCTTTGAGTATTACTTCAGCCCGACCTTCCATTTCTTTTAAATTATTAATACCAGTCTGATGAATAATTTGGAATTCATTTACTAATTTATCTATACCATCCATGACAGTATTGTTTATAAGTTGAGCTCCTTGAGAGCCTCCGATGACTAGGAGTACTCGAACTCCTGGTTCAAGATTGAAATATTCATAGGCTTTTTCTTTATTTGCTGGCACTTCTATTTCGCTCCGCACCGGCTGGCCAGTCCAAGCTATTTTATCTTGCGGAAAAAATAAAGCTGCGTCTTTGAAAGAGACAGCAATCCGTTTGGCAAAACCTCCTGCCCATTTAGTGACTCTTCCTGGACTAGCATCTGACTCATGTATCACTACTGGGATACCTAAAATTTTGGCAGCAAACAAAGTTGGGAAACTAGCGTAGCCACCTTTACCAAAAACTACATCTGGATATATGGAAAAAAGTTTAAAAATCGCTTTAATAACTCCAAGTGCCACCTTAAACAAATCAAAGAAATTTTGAATCGAAAAGTATGTCCGCATCTTACCAGCGTTTACTTCTTCGTAGATCAAGCCATGTTGAAATAGCGCTTCTTTGTCATATGGATCATTGGAAAAGTAATATAGCTTAGCGCCAACTATTTTTTCTTGATCGATGATCTCGTTAGTTTTTTCTGCTATAGCAATGATTGGAGTAAAGTGTCCTCCGGTTCCTCCTCCTGTAAAAACTATTTTCATAAATTAATTTCGATTATTTTTTACTTGAAATTTTGATATATGTAACACTATACCCACGGCCCCTAAGTACACCATGAGTGATGTTCCTCCATGACTCATAAATGGCAGTGGTACTCCGGTCAATGGAAAGAGTCCGATAATTGACGCAATATGCATAAAAGATTGGGCTCCAATCAGTATAACAATTCCCATAACTAGTAGTCTACTAAAAAGATCGGGTGAATTATTTGATATCCGAAGACCTCGAAGTACAAAAAGTAGGTAAAGTATTATTACAGAAACTGTACCCATAAACCCAAGTTCCTCACCCAAAACTGCAAATATAGAGTCACCATGAGCTTCAGGCAAGTAACTAAATTTTTGAATACTTTGACCATAACCTCGGCCAAATATTCCACCTGAACCAATAGCGATCATAGACTGCCTAACTTGATATGAGGCGCCTTGAACATCCTGATCAGAATTAATGAAAGTACTTACTCTTTTTTGCAGATATGGATTTATAAAGATCAAAGAAGTAAATAAAACAAGAGAAAGCATTAAAATACCTAAAAGTTGTTTCCATGGAGCACCAGAAACAAAGAGCATGCAAAGTCCCGTGATAGTAATCAAAATAAAGTTTTTAGTGTCAGGTTGATTCAAAAGAATAGTCGCGATAACTATGAGCATGATACAAAAAGGCATGATTCCGTATTTGAAAGTTTGCACCTTTTCTTTCACAAATGAAAGCCAAGCTGCAAAATATATCACAAATCCGAACTTTAAAATTTCTGCTGGTTGGAAAGATACAAAACCAAAATCCACCCATCGCGAAGCTCCGCCATGACTCCAGCCTAGAGACGGTATAAATACTAATAAGGTTAAAAGCAATGAACCGATAAAAATATAAAGCGCATTTTTTCTCCAAAATTTGTAAGGTACTTTAGCGGCGATATACATGCCGATTAATCCAGCACCAAGTCCAAACAAAAGCTGACTCTTTAGTATAGAGTAAAATAAAGTCTCATTTTTAGCTAAAGTTCCCAAAGAGGCAGAAATAAAAACTAAAAGACCTCCGACTACTAAAAGTAATACTGTGATTAAAAAAAATCTATCAAACTTTTCTAGCTTTAGCTTCATCGGCTAATTATTACTAAAATGATACCGATAATAGCAAACATCACAGAAAATACCCAGTAACGCATAGTCACTTTTTGAGATGGCCAACCCAGAGCTTCAAAATGGTGGTGAAGTGGTGCTACTTTAAAAACCCGGCGTCCAAAAAACTTTTTAGCAGAAAGCTGAATAGTAGAAGAAAGCGAAGTTAGAGTTAAAGGCAAGGCAATGATCGGTAAGAGCAGCACTGTATCAGAGAGAAACGCTACCGCAGCGAGAGTTACAGTCAGTGGCATGATTCCCACTTCGCCCATATAAAACCTAGCTGGTGGAATATTGAACCAAAGAAAAGCCAAAGTAGCTCCAGTGATAACTGCACAGAAAACTGATAAATCAATCTGATTATCTGTAAAAGCGATCATGGAATAAGCTCCAAAAACAGATGCGAAAACTCCGCCCGAGAGTCCATCGATACCGTCGATTACTCCTGAAGAAAATGTACCTAAAGTGACGACTATCACCAAAGGAATAAAGAATATTCCGAGTTCCCACATGCCATCAAAAGGTATGTGAACAGCATGCATATCAAGCTTGGTAAAAAACCAAACTCCAGACAAAATCCCAAACAAAACTACAGCAAATATCTTACTCTTGGTATACCACGGAGAATTTCTGGTGATATAAGATTTACCGCTAATTTCCAAAAAATCATCTAAAAGTCCCAAGAGAGAGCCTAGAAAAAATAGACCGAGTGGAATAAAAGTTTGAGATCGACTTAAGAAATTCAACTCTGAAAAAATCTCATTAGGAAATATCGAAGGCAAAAATGAAAAGAATAATGTAGTGATGATAACCGACAGAGACACTATAATACCACCAACACAAGGCACCGACACTTCCCTCTCCTCTTTATCTTTATGGACAAGTTCAAATTCTGGAGAAATTGTATTGAGCGTTCTGACTTTCTTCTTCCACATCTTGTGTTTATAGAAAAAGTAAGTTGCCGTCGGAGTAATAGCAAGACCAAAAAAGAACGCAAAGATAGTTGGAATAAATATTTTTAAAATATCCGGAAGCATAGATAGCATTGTACCTTTTTTAGGTTCTTATTTCAATTTTACTTCTAAAGGTCAAAATCTGGGGCAATTTCTCCAAATTCCATTGTACTAGGATCAAAGTAAAGCCAAATACTACGAGCAGATGATGGGGCAACAGCAAAACTCTCTCCTTTATTTCTTTCAGCAAAATTAACTAAAATCGTAGCTTCATCTCCAGGTTCGATATTTTGAGGTGCTATCCTATCTCCTAAAAAGAAAGCGGCACTACCTCGATATCCTTCCCCATAATTGATAGCTGCCACTACATAGTAGAACAATCCACTGCCGCCAGACTCTTGAGTAACTAAAAATACTACATCCTCCCTACCATCACCATTTAAATCTTTAAAAAAATCTCCGCCCCAGTATCTAGTAACTTTTTTAGTTGCCGATCCAGGTACAATTTCGGCCTCAGCAAATCCATCCTTCAAAGTTACAGATTCACCTTCGATAATATAAGTAGTGTTTTTATAATCTTGCACTTCTTGAATCGAGACATTGTCGTTTTCTGGAACAGTAGTTTTCTCAGGTGCTAAGGTATAGAGCCAAAAAATAATTCCGATAAATACAATGACTATCGCAAAGCTAGTATATTTTTTCATATTAGTATTCTATGACAATAGGAAATGATATTGACGCATCTTTATCTGGTTCACCAGAAGCGTTATCTTTATGAAGCACTAAGGTTGCCGGACCGATATAAGTCTCAGGAATCTTTACTTCTCCTTTAAATGGTACAAATTCAGTAGTCATCCATTCACCCTGTGCGGTAGCGTAACTTTTTGCTAAAGTATTTCCATCCTCGTCCAACACTTCCACAGGAAAAGAAGCTTCAAAATACCAATTACCACGAGCTTTACCTATCACAGAAAATTCTTTTCCAGTCACTGCACCTGGAAATGGTAACTCTGGTACGATCATATCATCGTTCGAATTCACATAAACAATCTCTGGAGTCTCTACTGCTGGTTCTTGTGTCTCAACATTTTTATTTGATAATCCTAGCCAAACTAAAAATCCGATTATTAATATTCCTAAAACTAAATAAAATGTTTTCATAGTTATGATTATACCACCTTAACTATTAAGCATGAAGGGCAATAAAACTCCTAGTTTTAGGGCCAAAGCTGCCATCCACAGGAGTTATACCCATAGCTTGTTGGTAGTCCATCAAAGCTTGTTTAGTTTTAGGGCCAAAGCTGCCATCGGCAACGATACTACTACCTGTAAGGATATTTTTACTAATCAGGAAACTTTGAAGTGCTTGAACAGATTCACCCTTTGAACCCAAAGACATATTTGGAGCAGTGGCTCAAGTAGGCAAAATCACACTTACCACTTTTTCGAGTCTGTCATTTATCTCATCTGGTAACTCGATCGCAAGTGATCTAGCTAACAGGAAATCACTACGGTATTTTAGTACCATAAAGTCGGCTAGCTCATCTTCATCATCTTCATTTTGCAAAGCAATGGTGATGGCATCTATTTTAGTTTGTAAAGGAAAGATTTTAGTTAAGCGTGGAAATGGATCAATAGGTATTCCATCGTCATCATGTAATTCGAAATGTAAATGTGGAGCTGTGGCTGAGGCATTTCCAGTGTTACCAACATAACCTATGATTTGTCCAACCTTCAAAACATCCCCTTCATCTAAATCCTTAGCGAAAGAATCTAAATGCAGATATGCCATACTCTCTCCACCTGGATTAGCGGTATAAACATATAACCCGGCACTATCCCCTTCACCAATTCTCGTCACTACTGCTTCAGTTGGACTCGCAATTGGTGCACCCTTAGGAGCCATGATGTCGAGGCCCTCATGACTTCTAGCTCCGCCATCTCTAGGGTCAGCAAAATTTTTACTTAAATTAAGTGGTGTTAAACCAAAAAGTATTGGTACAGGCAGATCATCTACACGATCGTCATCTAATTGATTGATTTTACTTCGAAGCGTATTGCTTCTTCTAGCAGCAAAAGCTTCTTCGGGTAAGATTAGTGAGAATGAAATCAAAATAATCACTAGTAAAGAAAATAATTTAAGATATTTATTTTTTAGAGTTTTATTCATCTCATGATTATAACACACTTCATGACTTTCTCGGTAAGATGTTGACATTGAAATAAAATGCTATAATCAATCAGTCGAGAGATTATCAGAGTTAATATTTTATATTTTATGACAGAAGATGAAGTAAAAGAAGAAATGGGAGAAGACGTGGGTGCTCTAGATGTGGAACCAACTGAAGGTGAAGTAACAAGTGAAGAAAAAGAGCCAACTGAAGAAAATATGTAATCTGGTCTCTGATCTACAAACAAAAACTACCTCTCGCGAGGTAGTTTTTGTTTTAAGTTTCAATCTCTGGAATTGTGGTAGTAGTACTCGATGGTATCGTAATCTCAGGAACTTCTTCTGAAGGTATTGGCACTTCTTCTTTCTTAGCTAAACCAAAGTATTCTGGAGTCTCCCAATACATATAATCTAAAAGCCCGCGCATTATCCAGGAAGCACCAGTTTGATTAGTAGAAGGCCCAGCCTCCATGAGTATCGTAAAGGCATACATAGGATTTTCATATGGGAAAAAACCAATCACCCAAGAATTCATCTTTTTATTTCCTACCCCAATCTGTGCTGTACCAGTTTTTGCCGCCACTTGGACATATGGAACATTTAGCGAAGCTGCAGTACCAAAAGTAACTGCTTCTCGCATACCTTCACCCACCCTCGCTAAATAATCTTGACGTAGATTTAAATCTTTTCTATCTCTCTCTTTAGATTTATCATTCAAGATAAAGTGGGGCACTTGCAGCAATCCGCCGTTGGCGAGAGCCGCGGTGGCTCGTACCATCTCAACTGGTGTCACTTGAAAGCCATACTGACCGATAGATGTATGGTAAGTATCTCCGATTCTCCATGGATCACCTTTAAAGGTTTTCAACTTCCACTCTGGATTTGGAATTACTCCACCTTTTTCATCTGGAAGATCAATACCAGTTTTTTCGCCAATTCCAAAAAGTCGAGCGTATTTTTCAAGATTACTAATACCAATTCCTTTTTGTCCTTCAAAACCACCACCGATAGTATAGAAATACACGTCGGAGGAAACTGCGATAGCTTCGCTCATGTCTGTGTAGCCATGAGCCTTCCAGTCGCGAAAAATAGTCGGGTGTTCTTTGTCGTAAGGATTAGGAATTGAAAGTAATCCAGTCGAAAGTATTTCCTTGTAAGGATCAATTACCCCTTCGGCCAGAGCCCCAAAAGCAAAAAATGGTTTGACGATGGACCCAGGAGTGTAAAGACCAGAGATAGTCCGATCAAGGTAAACTTTTCGTTTATCCGTCGCGTACTCTCCGATTTTAGTTTTATCTTCACCTAGAGATAAAACTTCCCCACTGTATTCTGGAAAACTCGTTGCTGCGAGTATCTCACCATTCCTTACATCCATGATTACTCCAGCGCCACCTTGAAATTTATTTTTTTCAGCAAAATCCGAAATCAATTCATAGAGTTTACTTTGAACTAAAGAGTCAATACTAGTTACTAGCTCTTTACCACGAATTGGAGTATTCACCATATTTTGAGAATGTATTTCCCTGTGTGCATCAGTTTCAACAATCTTCGAACCATTGATACCTTCGATTTCTTTGTTGTACTGCTTCTCTAAACCATCCTTGCCCACATACTCAGTCTGCCAATATTTACCACTTTTATCTTTAGATGGCGAGCTGACATAACCAAGTAGATGAGAAAAACCAGGAGAGAGATAGGCGCGCATTGGAAAATTTTCCTCCTCCTTACCCTCTTCTATCTCCTGCTCGGTCTTTTTATTCCAAGCAAGTTCAACTTTATTTCGATCATAAATAATTCCTCGTTCAGCAAATATAATAACTTCAGATAAAGTGTTGTTCTGGCTTCGTTCCAAATACGCCTCGCCTTTTTGCACTTGCAAATGAAACAATCTTCCAAAAAACACCCCGCACACAGCAAAGAAAAAAACACCCACGAGTACAACTGTACGTTGACGGATCGGTTTTTCAATTCTTCCTTCAAATTGCTGTTGATCAAAATTTTGCAAATTTTTTGAATCTAGAAAAATTTCGTCAGGTTCGACAAAAATGTTCGCATTCTTTAATTTATTTCTCTTTAGTATTTTTACAATCATGAAATTTTTTGATAAAACTTGAGTTTAGTTTTGAGTATCTCTAATGCTATAAAAATTATTACAGTGACAATAGTACTTAAAAAGTACACTTGCAGAAATCGAACCTCGCCTGCTCCGTATAATAAGTCTGAAAGCAGCGCAAGCAGAATGACTTCATAATAATTTCTAAAGTAGAATATAGCTATAATACCTAAAATAACGCTGCAAACAAAAGGCAGAAAAAGAATAGACAAAAGTATCAAAACAGTCGCTCCGATGCGTGTACCCATACACCTATTTTACAGGCAATGCATATTTTTTAAAACTGGAAATTTAATCCAACATGTAGCGTAAAATAATCACGATAATCAGAAGACTAATTCCATAGAAAGCTATCTTACTAGCAAAGACTCCTTCGACTAACTTTAAAAAAAATAACTGCACTGTCTTGAGAGCTCGAGCGATGGGGTTAGTTTTGATAGTCTCTCCGGCTTCAAGTATTTCTACAGGATCCTGATTGGCTTCTGCGTCCAATACTTCTAAATCTTTAGAAATCTTTTGCTCTCTGGCTTGTATTGAAGAAAGAGCACCCGTCCGAAAATCTTCTAGAAACTTTGCAGTCACCTGCATGGCGTCTTTGATAAACGCTGGAGTTTTTTCCGCAATCAAACGTTCTACTTTACTCACACCATCTTCCCTAGGTGTAGAAGTGGTATTTGTTTCCGCATAAACTCCAAAAGCAAATAAAGATAAAAGAACTATTATTCCAAGCAACACTATTCTTTTCATGTGAACATTATATCACGAATTCTTCTAAGACTGAGACAATTTTTTGCATGTCGGAAAACCTGCCGAGTTGAGTGGAGCCAAGTACTGTTACCGCAAAAGTTTGTTCGTGTTTATTTTTAAAAACTATGGTTAGATTGCCACCAGCTAGATCAGTGTTACCAGTTTTAGAAAAAAGTAAGTTTGGAATTTTATCTATGATAATATCAGTATTTTGTGCCACATGTTCAAACCCAGAATAAGATTTGAAAATTGGACTTGCTTCAACTGTGGCCTTAAATATATCTGGACGTGCTCGGAGTGAAAACAATGCTATCTTGTTTGCTTCCTCCGCTGTAGTGTACGCTCCCCCAGAACCATCTTCTAGGTCGAGTCCACTGCCATTTAGAAAATAAGTTTTAGTTAGTCCTATCTTCTTTGATTTCTCATTCACTTTATCTATGAAATCGGGTTTAGTTTCTCCAAGAGCTTTAATACCATCATTAGAAGAAACTACTAAGGAAAATTTAGCAAGCTCTTGTTTGTCCCACAATTCCTCGGCGTAAAGACCATTGTCCCCTAATTCCATCAAAGCTTCTGGCGATACACGTACTTGGTTCTCTGGTGAATTTTCTAGAGCTACGATGGTGCTAAGAGATTTGGCTAAAGACGCCATCGGTAAAACCTCGGTGTCATTTTTACCATATATCTTTTGATGAATAGTCGCGTTATACACTGAAACAGCTTTGGCCTCTAAGGCAAGTGCATCTAGTCTCTCTGCATTTTTTGAAATGACAGCATGTCGGTATTCTTCTTTTTGTCTTGCGACTTCGCTCTCTTCATAAGTGCGATAAAAGAAAATACCAGCTAATACAGCCAGTATGACCGAGATGTATACAAATTTATTCACTAACTTTATTTTCATCTATTTCTTTTTCAGATTCTGCTAGCCCTTTTTCAGCTTCACCTAAACTTTTAATTATATTTTCATAGTCTGGTAGGTCTTCTATCCTAGTGACTCCCATATATGACATCAGTTCAAATGTAGGCTTGTAGATAAATCGGCGAAGATCTTTTGGGTCGCTAACTTTTTCCACCAAACCACGCATAGATAGAGCACGCAAAGTAAAATTAGAATTAACCCCACGAACATAATCTATAAGAGCTCTAGGTGCTCCGTTTTTATAAAGAATTATCGAAAGGGTTTCGAGGCTCGCTTTCGATAAAGCTTTATTGAGCTCTTCTTTTCGTAAACTCTCAATCAGCTCGCTTGCTTCTGGTGTAGTTCCTAGGGTCACTTCACCATCTCTTTCCAAAAGCACAATACCTCGAGTGGAAAGGTTGGACTTTAAATTCTCAACTGCTTGGGTTATCTCCTCGAGTGGAACTTTCAAAATCTCTCCGAGCTTTTTTAAAGTTATCGGCTCTCCCTTCCAAAAAAGTATAGCTTCTATTTTTGATTCTAAATTCATATATTTGTAACTTCGTTTATAACTGCTGTTTCTTTACCAATAATTATATCGTCAAAATTTTCTCCCTGCTCCGCGGAAAGTATGCCCTGCTTAACCATTTCAAGAATTGCCAAGAAACCTACGACTACTAAAACTTTTTCTTCTTTAGTTTTAACATTACCCGCGAACTCTCGGAAATTCATTTTAATCGAATTTTGAATGCGTAAAGTCAAATCATCAATCATCTCTTCTAGGCTGATAACTTTTTTTACTTCAACTTCGGCTAAGACAGACTTCTTGGGCATCCTACCCAAAGCATCATGAGCAAAGGTCATCATCCTCTCCTTTGTGATTTCTTGATCTGGCAGAAACACCAAAACATCATTTTTCTTTTCTCCAGCTTCAAAAATTATTCTTTTACCAAAATTCTCTGAAACTTCTAAGGAAATTTTAGTAAACAATTCATACAGCTTTAACCGAATCTCAAGTGAACTAATATCACTTTCTTCTTCTCGAGTCAGCTCTAAGTTTGGAAGTAGTGATTTAGATTTAATCAAGATTAGTGTAGCAGCGATACTAACAAACGCAGACATTTCACTAGGATCTTTGGTCTCGAGCCCACTTATATATCTAAGATATTCTTCAGTAACAGTAGCCAGAGAAACGTCGTTGATAAAAAGCTTTCGCTCTTCAATCAAGTTTAAAAGCAAATTAAAAGGCCCTTCGAATACAGGGGTTGTAACTCTAAAAAAATTTGAGTCATTTTCAATCTCCACCCTTAAATATTAGCATTTTTAACCAAAAAAGCTATACTAAAACAATGCAAAAGAAAAAAACAAAAGTACGCCTTTCTAAAGACGTCACCCCTTTAAAGTATGATATTAAACTTCACCCAGATTTAGAGAATTTCACCTTTGCTGGCACGGAAACTATTGCTGTTCATCTACTCAAAGATACCAAAGAAATTACACTTCATTCTAAAGATATAGATATTGAAACTGTCCGAATCGACAAAGATTTTACTAAAAAAATTTCTTACGATGCAAAATCTGAAACCGCAACTTTCATATTTGATAAAAAAATTCCAAAAGGCAGACATACACTAACCATAGCCTTCACTGGCATCCTAAACGACCAGATGCGAGGTTTTTATCGTAGTTCGTATATCTATGAAGGCAAGGTACATAATATAGCTACTACCCAATTTGAAGCCACAGACGCTCGTCGGGCTTTTCCATGTTTTGATGAACCAGCCCAAAAAGCAGTTTTTAATGTTTCCCTTGTAGTACCAAAAGGCAAAACTGCAATTTCTAACACACTGCCTATTTCTAAGATCGAACACGAAGCGGGTTTTGAAGTTGTGAAGTTTGCTCCTAGCCCAAAAATGTCGACCTACCTCCTCGCATTTATCGTTGGAGATTTTGAGTATATTGAGAAAAAATCTAAACGTGGAGTAATAGTTCGAGTTTACACACCTAAAGGTAAAAAACATCAAGCGAAATTCTCTCTCGATGTCACAGTGAAAGTTTTAGATTTTTATGAAGAATATTTTGATATACCTTATCCACTAAATACATTGGACATGATTGCAATACCAGATTTTTCCGCCGGAGCAATGGAAAATTGGGGTGCGATAACTTACAGAGAAAGTATGCTTTTGATAGACGAAAAGGAATCTTCAGAAATCAGCAAACAATGGGTGGCTTTAGTCATCGCTCACGAACTTGCCCACCAATGGTTTGGTAATTTAGTTACCATGGAATGGTGGACTGACCTCTGGCTCAATGAAGGCTTTGCATCATACATAGAATTCCTGGCTGTAGACAAAATTTATCCGAAAATGGATATCTGGGATCAATTCATGACTCATGAGCATGGTGTGGCACTTCGACTGGATGGACTTTTAAATACTCACCCTATCGAGGTTGAAGTTCACCATCCAGATGAAATCGGAGAGATTTTTGATGAAGTATCTTACTCAAAAGGATCATCGGTGATCCGAATGCTCGCTGAATACTTAGGCGAAAAAGACTTTCGTGATGGATTGCGGTACTACCTAAAAAAACACAGTTATAAAAATACAGAGACAATTCACCTCTGGGAAGCATTTGAAAAAGTTTCCAAAAAACCTATACAAAAACTAATGAAAAATTGGACTGGCCAAGGTGGATTTCCTGTCATCAAGGCCTCGCTTGGTACTCCGACTACCAAGTTGGAAATTACCCAAGAACGCTTCTTTGTAAGTCCTATTTCTAAGAATAAATCAAAGGATAGCACCATTTGGAATGTACCAGTAATTACAAACATCGAAGGTGAAATAAATAAAACTTTACTTACTTCAAAAAGTACAACACTTGGTACTCCGACTACCAAGTGGGTAAAAATCAATAGTGGCGAGTCTGGATTTTATCGAACTTCATATAGTCAAGAACTTTTAGAGAGACTGCATTCCCCTATTCTAGAGAAAAAAATACATCACCTCGATAGGCTCGGTATTATCCGTGACTTGTTTGCCTTATCCGAGGCTGGAATAATTCCTACCACAGATACACTCAGATTCTTATCTGCTTACAAAAATGAAGACAACTATATAGTCCTCTCTGAAATAGCTTCTGGTTTATCTAAAATAGAACAAACTTTTGGAAGCAAAAATAACACCGAATACTTTAATAAATTAAATATAGAACTTTTTAAACCATTATTTATAAAGTTAGGTTGGGATAAAAAAATAGATGAAAAACACACTGACACCTTGTTGCGCTCACTGGCAATATCTAGGCTTGGTTTGTCTGGGGAAATTTCTATTTTGAAGGAAGCTCGTAAAAAGTTTAATGACTTTTTGAAAGGAAAAGATTTAGATCCAAATATTAGAACTGCTGTCTATGCCATCGTAGCAAAATATGGTGGTATTAAAGAATACAAACAATTAACAAATCTATACAACAAACAAAATTTACATCAAGAAAAGAACCGCATCGGTATTTCATTGGGAGAATTTGAAAATGACAAAATCTTATGCCAAGTTGCTGAATTTGCCATAAGTTCTAACGTACGCCAACAAGACTCTGTCGGAATACTTTCAGGTATAGCTGTAAACCCTAAGGGCAGAATGATCTGGCTTAAATTCATGAAATACAATTGGGACACAATGCTCTCTCGATACGGCGATGGTGGGTATACACTGTCTAGAATGATAAAAGCAATAAGTAATACTTCGGAAGAAAAACACCAAAAGTACTTTAAAGACTTTATAAAAACTCACAAAACTCCTGGTGCTGAACGTGCTGTAGAGCAAGTACTCGAACGGATAGAAAACAATATCCTCTGGAAAAATCGAGACAGTAAAAAAATCGAAAAATTCTTTAAAGAATAGATTGACCTCTTATTTGACAAAATGACAAGAATTAGGTAGTATACATTGAATTTAAAAAATAAATAATAGATGAAGACGAAGAAAGTTTTAGTAGTGGTATTCCAGAGATTGGGTATCCCTGCACAACATTATTTTGTTGGAATTGATGAAAAAAGGATTGTCTTTTTTAGTAAACTAAAAATAGACTGTGTGCAAAGTACTAATACTAATGAAGTTATCCATCCGATGTTTGTCCTATCTAGGCAGGGCAAATTTCTCGACATTGGTTCTTGTGAATGGATGAATGATGATGGAGGTTCATTTTTAGCCCTACATGGATTGGGTGAAATACGAAGCCAAGCAAAACAGTATGACATCGAGGCCCATGATCATCATTTCCTTAAAGCCGATTGGTTTTTGGGTGGAGATTTGATTGAAATCCGAAAAGAAACTTGGGGTAAGACTAGTTGGCTTTCTCAGGTAGCTACCAGTAGGCAGCTTGGAGCTCGGTTTCATAATGTCTTCCCCAAGGAGACATTACAGTGGAACATGTTGTCTCAAAATAATCACCATCTAAATTTGTTGTTTGAAAATGAAAAATCAATCTACAAACAACTATCACAAAAAATCGTGATTTTTGAAAATCCACAGCCAATTTTGGCATCCTTGAAAGCTTATTATTAAGATACATCAGCCTGACACAAACCCTGTGTCAGGCATTTTTATTGACAAAAAATCTGTAGATGCTATTTTGTAAGAATATTATTTTTGTTTTGATTTTGAAAACAAAAATATTGGTATTTGAAAATAAAAAAAACACTAATACTCATGAACGACAAGAACAAAAAAGATCTCATCGAGGGAGGAAGCAACGTTCCTTCCACAGAAAATTTACATGCCACCACAGACGGTGTTTCCTTGCCTGACAATCAAGGTCCTGCCGAAAAAACGGAGTTGGGATACTTCCCAACGTACCCAACCATTAAAGGATTTTAATCAGTTCGACAACTACAGTAATCAAAAACTTCGACTCACACTCGAAGTTTTTTTATTTTAACGTACATGCGCATCAATCTTAGCCGCTAGAATAAAGTCGTTTTTAGATAGCCCGTCTATTGAGTGTGTAGAAAGATCCAGACGAACTTTATTATAAAAGACATGAATGTCTGGGTGGTGCCCTTCCATCTCGGCTATATCAGCAACTAGGTTCACGAAATTTATCGCACCAATAAAATCAGAAAATTTGTACTCTTTAGAAATAGTTTTAGAATCGCCAGAAAGCGTCCAGGTCGGTTGCTCTGCTATATAGTCCAGTGCCTCAGTCCTCTCTATGGGTTTTATATTACTATTTTTCTCACAGGGCACGCACTTTTGTTTCAGTAATTTATTCATTACTTTACATTATAATACTTTTTGCGAAGAAACTTTAATACAAATAAAACTATGATTATAATAAATACAGTCACGACAACATTTCGGACTACTCCTATTCCAGAAAGTATAGAATTAATACTACTTCTAAAATACCAACCTAAAGTGAGGTAAAGAGGTATATATATTGCTAAAGCTAATGCATCTAAGGCTAAAAACTTTTTAAAAGGTACTCGCATGTGCCCAGCCAAAAACGGCCCTAGAAATCGAAGTTGAATTAAAAATCTTGAAAAGAAAATCACCTTGCCCATATTTTTTTCAATCCACTCCCTCCTCGCTTCCACTTTGGTAGCAAATAATTTATTGTAAGCCCCGGTAACAAATTTATTACCAGCTTTGGCGAGAGAGTAAATTAAAATATCAGAAGCGATTACTCCTGTATACACAATCAATAAAACTATAAGACCATTCCAAGATGGTCCACCAGCCACATAACCCAAGATAAGTAACACTCCTTCTTCTGGAATAGGTACAATCACATTCGCAGCAAAAGCAGTCAGCCAAATGCCTCCATAAGAAAGGAGACTGATTTGTTTGATTATTTCTTGTGTTTCGAGCAT
>CAYMIC010000003.1:0-3577 GCA_964390615.1 uncultured Candidatus Saccharibacteria bacterium
TTGGCGCTCTAACTAAAGCTGCTTTAATTAAATTCCAAATAGCTAACCATATTACTCCAGCTGTAGGTTTCTTTGGTCCGATAACAAGAGGGGTGGTGAATTCAAACTAGCATTTAGATTATCTAATCTGGTATAATATTTAAATGTTAAAAAGAACTTTTGCTGTGTTTGTTTTGATTGCAGTTTTGGGAATTAGTTTCCCCATGACTTCTTTTGCTGCGGTGGGGGATTATACTGGAACTTCATTTGAAACTCGCAAGGCTGCAGGATATAACGGACGTGGTATTACTGGTGACGGTACGAATTTTTACATTGTGGATGATTTTGATGATGAAGTTTACCATTATAACTCTAGTGATTATTATGATAATACACATTTTGATACAGCAGCTTCTGGTGCCGGTAATGCTACAGGAATAATTTACTACAATGGTTTTCTTTGGATTACAGACAGTACTGATGATGAAGTTTATAAATATCAAACTGATGGTACTTATACAAGTGTGTCATTTGATACAGCAGCAAGTGGTAATGGTGCCCCGGTAGGTATAACAGTTGGGAGTGATTTTTTTTATATTGTAGATAACGTCACAGACGAAGTTTATAAATATAACCCTGATGGAACTTATACCAGTACACATTTTGATACTGCCGCTGGTGGTTCTGATAATCCCTCAGGTATTGCCTATGATGGTACTGATTTGTGGATATTAGATGATACTGATGATGAAGTCTATAAATACAATACTGATGGTACTTACACTGGGACTCATTTTGATACAGCAGCATCAGGTGCAGCTTCTGTGGTGGATATAGCATTTTACAATAGTAATTTCTGGGTTTATGATAATACTGATAGAGAAGTATATAAATATAATTCCAGTGGTGTATATCAAAGTTATCACTTTACAGTAGATGTTAGCGATTCTCCTTATGGTATTGTATTTTACAATAATGCTTTTTGGGTAACAGATGCTCCTGACTCTGAAGTTTATAAATATGATATTAATGGAGATTATACTGGTGTGCATTTTGACACTGCGGGGTTAGGGATTACTTTTCCATACTCTTTTACAGAGTATAATGATTTTTTCTGGATATTTAATTTTTCAAATGGTTTAATTTACAAAATAAACCCAGATGGAACATCGACAGGTGTTACTTTTGACACTTCAGCTGAAAGTATCGGTGTTTCTTATGGTATGACTTTTTATAATAATTTTTTGTGGATCACCAGTTCTAGCAATGATGCAGTCTATAAATATAATTCTGATGGAACATATACTGGAACTTCCTTTAGCGTGGCAGGTAATGGTTTGACTGACGCAAGGGGTATCACAGAACTCGGTGGTTATTTATGGATAGTTGATAACACCACCGATGAAGTTTATAAATACCAGACAGATGGAACATATACTGGTGTGCATTTTGATACAGCCTTAACTCCTAATACGACACCAAATGGAATAGAGCTTGTTGGAAATTATTTTTGGGTTATAAATGGTGCTAGTCCATATCGTTTTGCGTATAAATATGTCGCTATTGCAGATACAACTCCACCAACAGTACAAACTTTATTTCCTCCCAATAACGATGGTGCTGTTCCTGTGAATACAAACTTGATCATTACTTTTGACGAAGCGGTAAGTGTGGAGACTGGAAATATTTCGATTTACAATGCTTCTGATGATTCACTAGTTGAGGCAATAGATGTGACAAGTGGCCAAGTGACTGGTGACGGTACTGATACCATAACTATTAATCCGACTGCTGATTTGGTGGGCGGACCTACTGACTATTATATTCAGGTAGATGCTACAGCTTTTGATGATTTGGCTGGTAATTCTTTTGCAGGAATTTTAGATGAGAATACTTGGTTTTTCACAACTGATGACGAAACAGCACCAATTATTTCTGAAGTTACTCCGGTTTCTACTCCATCTACATTGACTACTCCAGCATATACTTTTACAACAAATGAAGCAGGGGATATAACTTATGGTGGAAGTTGTGCGAGTGCTACGACTACTGCTGTAAGTGGATCAAATACAATAACATTCAATGCTCTTGCATTAGGAACTTATACTGATTGTACTATTACTGTCACTGATGCTTTAAACAATGATTCAAATGTTTTAGCTGTTACTTCTTTTTCTATTGTTGCGCCACCTTCTAGTGGTGGTTCATCAGGATCACGACGCAAGGCAGTTTTACATACAGAAAATCCAATTTCTCCTTCTCCAATCTTGACTCTTCCACCTGTACCTAGTTTTATGTTCTTAAATAATTTATTTTTAGGCATGACTAATCCTGACGTCAAAGAATTACAGAAATATCTAAACACTCACGGTTACCCTGTAGCACCAAGTGGTCCTGGATCAAGTGGTAATGAAACTACAAAGTTTGGCGCTCTAACTAAAGCTGCTTTAATTAAATTTCAAATAGCTAAAAATATTAAGCCTGCAGTTGGTTTCTTTGGTCCGATAACCAGAGGGGTAGTGAATTCTCAAAACTAGTAAAGGCAAATTTATTTTGCTATATTCTAAGGATGTCTTTAAGTATCGGAATTGTCGGTTTGCCAAACGTGGGGAAGTCCACACTCTTTAACGCACTTACGAAAAAGTCTGTGCCGGCGGAGAATTATCCTTTTTGTACTATTGATCCATCAGTGGGTATTGTTCCGGTACCTGATGAACGTGTGCAACTCCTATCGGACTTTTCAAAATCAGCTAAGACTATTCCAGCAGTTATAGAATTCGTAGATATTGCAGGGCTTGTGGCTGGAGCGTCAAAGGGAGAAGGACTTGGTAATAAATTTCTTTCTAATATTAAAGAAGTAGATGCGATACTTCATATGGTGCGAACATTTGAAGATAATTCTGTCATTCATGTCGCAAATAAAGTTGACCCAATGCAAGATATAGGTGTGATAAATCTTGAGCTTGTTTTGGCGGACTTTGAAACTGTTTCCAAACGCCTAGCGAATTTGGATCGTGATGCCAAGCGAGGAATCAAAGAGGCTATAGCAGAACAAGATATTTTGAAAAAAGTTGAAGCGGTATTAGAAAAAAGCCAAATGGCAACAGAAGTGAATTTGTCTGAAGAAGAAAAATTTAAAATAAAGTCATTGAATTTACTTACACTAAAACCAATGCTTTATGCACTGAATATTTCAGAAGCAAATGAAAATGTAGAAATAACTGCGCCGGGGCTATGGGTAAAAATTGATCCAGTATTTGAAAAAGGTTTTGACGATTTGATAAAGAAAAGTTATGAGCTTTTGGGCTTGGAAACATTTTTTACCACAGGAGAAGATGAGACTAGAGCATGGACTATAAAAGTAGGATCTACTGCACCTATCGCCGGGACAGCTATTCACACAGATTTCAAAGATAAATTTATTCGCGCGGAAGTAGTTTACTGGAAAGACCTCCTTGATGCTGGTTCATACGCTGAAGCGCGAAGTAAAGGTAAAGTCCGCACTGAAGGAAAAGAATATATTGTTAAAGATGGGGATGTCATTGAATTTAAAATCTAATGAATAACGATATTAAAATATTTCTATCAGAGGGCTGGA
>CAYMIC010000003.1:3677-13737 GCA_964390615.1 uncultured Candidatus Saccharibacteria bacterium
TTCAGGCATTTATCTTTTTTCCCAGAACAACAAGTTCACTGGGACTTTATATATGAGAAAATTAATAATGCAAAGAATTCCAAGGGGAGTCCTTGGATAGATAAGCCAGTGAAGTTTTTGAATCTTTTTGGCTATACAGGTGTGGCAAGTTTGTTTGCACTTAAAGCGGGTGCTGAGGTCACACACATGGATGCATCAAAGCAGTCTCTAGCTTTAGCACAAGATAATCAAAAATTATCAGGACTTGAGGATAAACCCATGCGCATAATTGCTGACGATGTCTTAAAATTTCTAGAAAGAGAATCTAAACGAGGAGTAAAATATGATGCTGTGATAATGGATCCACCCAAATTTGGCCGAGGACCAAAGGGTGAGACTTGGAAAATTGAAGAGGACTTACCAAAATTACTTGCTAGTGTGAAAAAAGTTTTATCTCCAAATCCTCTTTTTGTAATTCTTACTTCTTATGCCATTGATTCTTCTTCACTTTCACTCGGTTACTCATTGTCTGAAAACATGAAAGACCTAGGAGGGGAAGTCACCGCCGGTGAAATGTGTATTTTGGAAAAATCTCAAGGTAGAGCAATACCTTTGGCGAATACCGCAGTCTGGCAGAATAAGTAATTGACTTTGTTTAATATGAATGTATAGTATTTCTGGATGTTAGTTTGACATTTTTCAAAAATGAATAAAGCCATGCACAAAGATTTTATTTCATCTATTATTGAAACACTTAGACGCGCTCAAGACACGAAAAGTCCCGAGGAACAGATTGAAATTTTAGAGGCGGCCAATAGTGATTTACAAAATGTAATTCACAAGATTCAAAAAGCGAATTATTCCCTTCATGGAAGAGTATTGGGTGACGACACCCATCCCCATGAACATATTGGTCGCTCTTGAAAATTTTGACGAGAATATTAAGCAGTCTTCCGTTTAAGACTGCTTTTTTTATTTCTTCAAATGCGCGATTTCGTCTAGTAGTACTTGCAGGGTGTGTTCTATTTTTTCTAGTTTTTTCATTTCGATGCTATGATCGTCTAATTCTTCTTCTTCAGAAATTTCCTCAATATCTTCTTGGAGTTCACCGACATCTTCTTGAATAGCATCCACGTCTTTTTCAATACCTTCCACATCCTCCTGAATTTCTTCCACATCCTCCTGAATTTCTTCAATGTCTTCTGAAACTTCTACCAAGTCTTCACTGTGACGATTGACGGTCATTTGGATAAAGATAGCTAAGTAGATTGCTTCGAGTGATACTAGGGTGGTGAGAATAAGTAAAATATCTCCTAATGGAATATTCAAGAGGCGAAGGCAAAACATGCCTATAAAAAATAGGGTATGTATGATGATGGAGCTGGTGGATCCAATCCAGGTGGTTAGCTTTGTGGAAATGTTTTTTGGCCTTTTAATCATGTCTCTTTATATGATATATTAATAGATATGGAAATACAACAAAATGCATTAGCAGATAAGCCAAAATTAAACATAGGTTTCTTCTTTTTATCACTTGGAGTTTTGATAACTCTTATTACAACAGTTGTCTCGGCGTTGAATTTATTCTTTAGTACTTTGGATAAAAGATTTCCAGATGTTCTAAATGCTAATTATCAATACGGGTATTCTACATATTCATTTGAAGGTATGCGGATGGCACTCGCAACTCTGATTATATTTTTTCCAGTGTTTCTGGTTGTATCTTATTTTTGGAAAAAGGCAATGGCTCAGGGCTTAGGTCATATAGATGAAATTATCCGAAAGTGGATGATTTATGTAATTCTTTTTCTTTCGAGTTTGGTAGTAGCTATCGACTTAGTAACTCTTGTAAAATATTTTGTATCTGGAGAAATAACTAATCGCTTTATTTTCAAAGTTCTTGCGGTACTTTTGGTGGCAATGTTTGTGGGTGTGCACTATATGTTTGAATTGAAAGGACGAAAGAAATTTTTCGGTATTTCTGTAGCTTTAGGTTCATCAATCAAAGCAACGATTTGGGTGGCCTTACTAATCTGGTTTAGTTTCTGTGTGATGGGTTCACCTATACAGCAACGATCACTGCGTTTGGATGACAGAAGAATTCAAGATCTACAAAGTATTCAATGGTCTGTGATAAATTTTTATCAACAAAAAGAACACCTACCAGCAACCCTCAGCGATTTAAGTAATCCAATTTCAGGATCTACTTTACCAGTAGAACCAGAATTTGAGAAGGGTAAAGTGTACGAATACAATGTTAAAGATGAAGCTAAATTAACTTTTGAACTATGTGCTGATTTTGCATTACCAATGCCAAAAGGCTGGCAGGAATATAGCTATGGTAAGGGCGGCATTGTACCGATGATGGAGGGCCGAGATATGGCTGTATCTTATCCTTACCCAGGTGGTGGCACAAATGAGTCTTGGGATCATCAGGCCGGCCGAACTTGCTTTGAGCGGACTATAGATAAAGATATATATCCTCCATTTGAAAATTCTAAATCTCTTTAAGATATAGATGAAAAACTACGACCACAAAAAAATTGAAAAGAAATGGCAGGACGAGTGGAGAGAAAAAGGAGTATATAAAGTACAAGATCACGTCTTAGGGAAGGAAAACTTTTATACTCTCGTAGAGTTTTCATATCCGTCGGGAAATTTACACGTCGGGCATTGGTATGCATTTTCTGTGCCAGATATGTATGCGAGATATAAACGCATGCAGGGTTTCAACGTTCTTTATCCTATGGGTTTTGACGCCTTTGGTTTACCTGCTGAAAACGCAGCCATCAAGCTTGGTGAAAATCCGAAAACATGGACTCATACACATATGGAAAAAATGCGCGGACAACTCGGTTCCATGGGCGCATGTTTTGACTGGGATAGGGAAGTAGTTACGTGTGATCCGGCTTACTATAAATGGACACAATGGATGTTTACTGAATTCTTAAAAAAAGAATTAGTATATCGCGCAACAACAAAAGTAAATTGGTGTCCCAAAGATAAAACCATACTTGCAAACGAACAAGCAGTGGGTGGTTTGTGTGATCGTTGTGGCTCAGAAGTTATACAAAAAGATCAAGATCAGTGGATGTTTCGCATAACTCGATTTGCAGATGCTTTAGTTGATGATCTAGATACACTGGATTGGCCAGAGCACATAAAAGAAGCACAAAGAAATTGGATTGGGCGAAGTAAAGGATCACTTATTGAATTTCAAATAAAAAATAGTGAAGAGAAAATAAAGGTTTTTACTACTCGCGCGGATACTATTTTAGGTGTCACGTTTTTGGCGTTAGCACCTGATCATCCCATTCTTAATAATTTAAAAACAAATATAAAAAATTGGAACGAAGTAGAAAGCTATATAGAAGTCACAAAGAAAAAATCAGATTTGGATCGCCAGCAATCAAAAGAAAAAACTGGAGTAAGACTAGAAGGTCTTATGGGCATTAATCCCATGGATGGAAAAGAAGTATCTCTTTGGATTGCTGATTATGTTTTACTAGGATATGGTACAGGAGCAGTGATGGGAGTGCCGATGCATGACGAACGTGATCGAGATTTTGCGAATGCGCACTCCATACATATCTCTGATGAGCCGTTGGTTGATGCATCTGAAGTAAATAAAAAAGTTGGAGGTAGTCTGGTGAATACATATCGTCTTCGTGATTGGGGAATTTCTCGTCAGCGTTATTGGGGTTGTCCGATACCAATCGTATATGATCCGCAGGGAAAAGCTCATGCAGTACCTACCGAGCACTTGCCGTGGCTTTTGCCAGAGGATGTAGATCATACTCCAGATGGCACAGCACCTTTGGCACGTAGTGTTGAACTTCGGACTCGAACTGAAAAGATTTTTGGTGAAGGTTGGGTTCCAGAAGTGGAGACCATGGATACTTTTGTTGATTCATCGTGGTATTTTTATAGATACTTAGATCCTAAAAATGATCAGGAGTTTGCAAATAAAGAGTCTCTCAAAGCATGGATGCCCGTCGATACTTATTTTGGCGGTGCTGAACATACGACTATGCACTTACTGTACTCACGTTTCTGGGTTAAGGCGATGAAAGAATGCGGAATGGTTGATGACGTCGAGCCATACAAGGTGCGTCGTAACCGTGGTCTTATATTAGGTCCCGATGGCGACAAGATGAGCAAGTCGAAAGGTAACGTAATTGATCCAGATGAATCAGTAAAATTGCTTGGCGCTGATACAGTACGTCTTTATCTTGCATTCATGGGTCCATATGGGGATGGAGGAAATTATCCTTGGGATCCAAACGGGGTAGTAGGAGTGCGCCGTTTCTTAGAACGTATTTGGAAACTTGCGACGACTTTTAATTTTGGTCAAGAATCTCATCTGCAGTTTAAAAAGGAACTTGCAAAAACTATTTACAAAATCTCAGATGATTTTGAATCTTTCAAATTCAATACTTCTATTTCTTCGATGATGATTCTTGCAAATTGGATTGATGATTTTGCAAAGCAGGGAAATGAAAATTTTATTTCCATTGCTGATATGAAAGTTTTTCTAAAACTTCTCGCGCCGTTTGCTCCGCATATAGCCGAAGAATTATGGCATGAACTTGGTGAAAAAGAATCTATCCATTTATCAAAGTGGCCTAAGGCAGATGAAAAACTTCTCGTGGATTCTGAAGTCAAAATTATGATCCAAGTAAATGGAAAACTAAAAGGCGAGCTGATGATACCTGTAGATACAACTGAAGAAGAAATAAAAAATCTGGCACTTTCCCAGGCGTTAGTTTTAAAAGCTCTAGGAGGAGCTAGTCCTAAAAAATTTATTTACGTCAAAGGCAGACTTATCAACATCGTTTTTTAGTTGCCAGAGGCCTCTCTTGTAGTATAATTTAAAGAACGATTATTAATCATAACGCCATGGTTTTTTTGCCATGGATCATATAACACGAACAATACTTATGTTATCAAATATTTTAGATAGAATTTCACTCATCGCTCTCTCTGTCGTCGTAGTTTTAGCACCCTTATTTGTTTTACCTTTCACAAAAATTCCAGTTGAGTCTGCCAAAGGTTTACTTTTGGTGGTAGGTCTGGCTGTGGCTATAATTGCTTGGTCTGCTGCTCGTTTTTCTGATGGTAAAATATCTATTCCAAAATCTGGGTTATTGCTTTCAGGTCTAGGTATTGTATTAGCATTTTTTATCTCCGCGTTGTTCTCAGGAGCTAGCTCGGTATCTTTCTTTGGTGTGATTTTAGAAATGGGAACTTTCTGGCATGTCTTTGCTTTATTTTTGTTGATGCTTTTTATTGCAGTTACTGTGAAAGATGTCAGGCGTTCTAGAATAATACTTCTCGGCTTATTGCTTTCTCTCGGAGTAACATTTATTTTTCAAATTGCTAGATTTTTTTATCCAGAATTTTTATCCCTTGGTTTACTTGGTGGTAAGACAGAAAATCTTATCGGTTCTTGGAATACTCTCGGAATATTTGCCGGTTTTTTTGGTGTTCTTTCTTTGTTTGCAATTGAATTTTTCAATGTTTCAAAAGCGTTCAAATGGGTGCTAGGTGGCATGTTGTTGCTTTCGATAGTTCTCTCCGCGGCTGTTAATTTCAATTTAGTTTGGGAGTTAGTTGGAGTGTTTGCTTTGTTGGTTTTTGTATACAAGATTTCTATTTCTGGAGCAACAAAAAGGGAAGAGGGTAAGTCTGCTTACTTTCCAGCTTTTTCTTTTGCGATGGTCATGGTGTCGCTCTTGTTTTTTATGTCCGGTCAATTTATTGGTGGGGTTTTGCCCGAGCGTTTAGGTCTTTCTAACGTTGAAATACGACCATCTTTTGGTTCGACTATGGATGTAGGCCGGGCCGCACTTTCTCATGATCCAGTATTTGGTGTAGGACCAAATCGCTTTGGTGAGTCTTGGGCAAGCTACAAACCTGTAGTTATAAATTCGACTCAATTTTGGAATACCAACTTCTCTTCAGGATCTGGTACTTTACCAACCCTCATGATAAATACTGGGATAGTTGGCATCCTCGCTTTTATTGTTTTCTTTGTTTTGTTTTTACTTTCGGGTGTTCGAGTTTTGTTTTCTGGAATCAAGAAGGGTTCGAACTCTGATGCAACTCTGTTTTTCTTGGGAGCATTGTACCTCTTTGCTGCTTCTTGGTTTTACGCAGTCGGATCCGTGGTTTTGATTTTAGCTTTTGCACTCACTGGAATATTTATCGGTCTTTCTTGGAAAGGTAAAAATGAATTGGAGATTGCTTTCTTGACTGATCCTAGAAAAAGTTTCTTCTTTATTTTGGCTCTTATTGCTCTTATGATTGCTGCAGCAGGGGCAACTTTTAAATACATTGAAAGATTTGCTTCCATAGCTTATTTCAATCGTACCTTTAGCGCTCAAACTATTGAAGAAGCGGAAGGTTCCATTGCGAAAGCCCTTCGACTAAATCCAAATGATTTGTATCTTCGAACTGCCAATGAAGTTTACACTGTGAAAATAAACCAACTTGCAAATAAAGGTGCAGAACTAACTGAGAATGATAAAGTAGCTCTCCAATCTGCATTTAGTCTTGCTGAGTCAAGTGCAATCATGGCTACTAATTTCAATGGTTTTAATTATCTTAACTATCAAACTCTCGGAAATACTTACAATGTAGCTGGGTCTTTGGGAGTCGAAGGAGCGTATGATAAAGCCATTGCTTCGCTGACTAAAGCTAGTGAACTCAATCCAAACAATCCTGGAATTAAACTTTTAATTGCTCGAACTTATCTGGCTCAAGGTGGACATATGGCTGATGCGAAGAACTTTGCATCTATGGCTGTAAGTCTAAAGCCAGACTATGTCGATGGACTGATCATACTTTCTCAGATTGAAAAATCTTTAGGTAATAGAGATGCTGCCGTGTCCTATGCTGAAGGTGCGTTGTCGCTCCTACCAGGCAATCAAGAACTACAATCTTATGTAAATTCCTTAAAGAGTGGAGCTAATGTCCCGGCACCAGTTGTGACCACTAAGGAGGACAAGGAAAAAGATAACTAGAATAGCTGAGAATGGAGAAGATCTTAAGAATTTTCGGCAAAGAGTATGGCAGCGTTAACCAAGCGGCTCTTCTTCTCGGGTGTTTTGCATTCCTGACTCAAATCTTAGGTTTGTTTCGTGATCGATTTATCGCTCACATGATCGGACCTTCTCCTATTTTGGACGCCTATTATGCGGCGTTTCGTATACCGGATTTGATATTCACTTGCATTGCTTCGCTAGCCTCAGTCACAGTCATAATACCTTTCGTGCTTGAGCGTATGCCTGATGGTGCGGTGACTCCTGCTGCAAAAAAATTTTTAAACGATGTGTTTACTGTTTTTTTTGCAGTCATCATTACCGTGTGCGTTATTGTTTTTTTACTGATGCCTGAAATTTCTAGTTTGATAGTTCCAGGTTTTACACCTGATATGCAAGTGAAGGTTGTAGAACTTTCTCGGATTATGCTGCTCTCTCCGATTTTACTCGGGCTATCTAATCTCTTTGGTTCTATCACTCAGATGTTTCGTAAGTTTTTGTTTTATTCTCTAAGTCCACTTTTTTACAACGCAGGTGTGATCGTGGGTATTGTGTTTTTATATCCAATTGCTGGAATTTTTGGTCTAGCCTTCGGCATAGTTCTAGGTGCCTTAATGCATTTTTTAATTCAAGCGTTTACTTCTGCTCGTTGTGGTTTTTCGCCAACTTTCTCAAGTGGAGTTAATTTTAAAGATATTCAAAAAGTAGTTTTAGTATCTTTACCGCGAACTCTAGGTCTTTCTTTTAATAGTATAGCTCTGATACTTGTTGTATCTTTTGCGTCATTTTTGCAAGGAGGCTCAATTTCTATTTTTAATCTTTCACTGAATTTGCAATCAGTTCCACTCGGGATCATCGGTTTAGCATTTTCGGTGGCAGCATTTCCGACTTTGACTCGAGCTTTCGCTTTAGGACGGAAGGAGGATTTTAAAAGGGAACTCAAGAATACTGCTAGGCAGATCGTATTTTTATCTATACCAATCACATTTTTATTTATAGTTCTACGCGCTCAGATTGTGCGTGTTATATTGGGTTCGGGAGCTTTTTCTTGGGAGAATACTCGTTTGGTGGCAGCATCACTCGCAGTATTTTCCATATCTATCGTGGCCCAAGGATTGATGCATCTTTTCTCGAGAACTTATTATGCTAGTGGTAATACCAAGCGGCCACTTTTGGTGAATTTTATTTCTTCTACTTCGATTGTACTTTTCTCTCTTTTATTCCTATTTCTTTTTAAGAATGTAGATTTCTTTAAATACTTTATAGAGTCGCTTTTGAAAGTTTCGGATATTTCTGGTACTGATATTTTGATGTTACCTTTGGCGTACTCTTGTGGAACCATTTTGAACTTGATTTTACTATGGGTGTTTATTAAAAGAGATTTTATGCCTGGAGAACACTTTATATCCAAAACTTTTTTCCAAAGTTTGTCCGCATCTTTTTTTATAGGAGGTGTTTCGTATCTGTCTCTTAACTTTTTTGCTAATATATTTGACATTAATACTTTCTGGGGAATATTGGCCCAAGGGTTTATCTCGGGTGTTTTAGGTATTTTGGCTGGTATTTTGATCCTGTATTTGTTGAAAAGTCAGGAACTTACGGACATTGCTAAGACTTTGCATACCAAGTTCTGGCGGGCGAAAGTGGTGGCTCCACCACAGGAAGGGCTTTAAAATTAAACGCTTGGATGCTAAGATAGCCTTATGGATTTGAAGCACATAAGAAATTTCAGCATTATTGCGCATATTGACCATGGTAAAAGTACCTTGGCAGATCGTATGCTTGAAATTACTCATACCATAGAGGAGCGCAAGATGCGCGATCAGGTACTTGATTCGATGGACCTAGAGCGAGAGCGCGGTATAACCATCAAGATGCAACCCGTAAGGATGCTTTGGCATCCTGAAGGTCCCGAGCGAAGCGAGGGGCAGGAATATGTTCTGAACCTAATTGACACCCCAGGACACATCGATTTCTCTTATGAGGTATCTCGCGCACTGAAGGCCGTAGAAGGCTCTATTTTGCTCGTAGACTCGACTCAGGGTGTCCAAGCACAGACACTTACCACTTTGGCTATGGCGCGTGATGGTGGGCTTACTATCATACCGGTACTTTCAAAAATCGACTCACCCCTCTCTAGGGTGGAAGAAGTAAGAGAAGAAGTTGTGAATTTATTAGGTTGTAATGTTGAAGATGTTTTATTGGTTTCTGGGCGTACTGGAGAAGGAGTAGAGAATTTATTGCAAGAAGTTGTAAAAAGAGTGCCTCCACCAGTTGAAACTTATCAAGGAGACAACAATCTTCGAGCTCTGATTTTTGACTTTAAATATTCAAATCACAAAGGGGTTATTGTTTTTGTTCGAGTACTGGATGGTAAAGTTAGCAAGGGGGATAATTTACTTTTTGCAGTTTCAGGTGAGAAGTTTACATCACTCGAAGTTGGCACATTTTCTCCAGAAGAAACCCCGAGAGAATTTTTAGGTAGAGGAGAGACTGGATACATAGTAACCGGAATTAAAAAACCCGGCATTGCGTCCGTTGGAGACACTATCACTATGTTTAAAAATCCACTTCCAGCTTTTCCTGGCTATGAAAAACCATTGCCTGTAGTTTGGGCATCAGTATTCCCCGAAGATGCGGATGATTTTACAGAATTAAAAGCTTCTCTAGGTAAGTTAAAACTCTCAGATTCAGCTTTTTCTTTTGAAGAAGAATCCTCGGGTTCTTTGGGGCGAGGTTTTCGTTGTGGATTCTTGGGAATGCTTCATTTGGAAATAATTACTGAAAGATTGAAAAGAGAATTTGATTTAGAGTTGGTCATCACCATGCCTTCGATCACTTACGAGGTGACACTTAAAAATGGCAAGAAACAAAAAATATACTCCCCATATTATTTTCCAGATGATGGAGATATCGTAGAAGTTTTCGAGCCATGGATCAGTGCCAAGATTATTGCGCCGTCTACTTACATTGGAAATATAATGCAATTACTTTTTGATCATGAAGCTGAAATAGGTGAAACAGAAAATTTTGGAGAC
>CAYMIC010000003.1:13837-18929 GCA_964390615.1 uncultured Candidatus Saccharibacteria bacterium
AAAATGCCTCTTCGGGAGCTTATGCGAAACTTTTTTGATGAATTAAAGAGTACTACTTCAGGCTATGGTTCAATTTCTTATGAGATAGAAAATATGCGAGAAGCCAACGTGACTAGGTTGGATGTGTTAGTAGCTGACGAGCCCGTGATAGCTTTCTCTCGAGTGATTTCAAAAAAGAAGGTAGAAGAAGAAGCTGAGAAGACAGTCGAGAAGTTGCACAATATTTTGCCTAGACAAATGTTCGTAACCAAGATTCAGGGCAAGGCCTTGGGGAGAATTATCTCATCTCGGACTATCCAAGCTTTTCGAAAAGATGTTACAGGGTACTTGTATGGTGGAGACATCACTCGTAAGAAGAAACTTCTAGAAAAGCAAAAGAAAGGTAAGAAGAAAATGAAAGAACGGGGACGAGTAAATATTCCTCAAGATGTATTCTTGAAGATGATGCGAAGCGGAGAAAATTAATTATTTCAACCGAAATATTGGTGAGTACAAAAGGATCATGGAGATGATAATGAGGATGCTCAAAATCGCCCAGACCAACTGAATTTTCTTTTGATGTTTTTTGTTGAAAAGCATGCAATAATAGTAGCATACTATGCGGAAATATCAAAAAAAGTCTTTATATTCCAAGTATCTAGAAGCCTGGCCGGCTATTTTTGCGCTTTTGGTGTTAGTGGTAGTTATCGGTTGGGGGGTGGCAGGGCTTCTAGGTGGACTTCGCGAAACTATCAAGAATAAAAACATCGCTAGCGCTAAAGTTTCAGAGCTTCGAGAACGAGAAGAACGTTTATTGTACGATATTGAAAACTTGGAGACCGATAAGGGTAAAGAAAAGATATTTCGGGAGAACTATGGTCTGGCTAAAGAGGGGGAGGAATTGATCATAATCGTAGAAGACAAAAATTTAAAAGAGGTAAAAGAGAAAAAGAAGGGAGTTTTCGGAGTCTTTAAGGGTTGGTTTAAGTAAAATTGTGTCTTTGATAGCCTGTGGTATACTATAGGCATAATTACCAGATAATATTAATTTATATGAAAGAAGTAACCATATACTCAACCCCAACATGCCACTACTGTCAGATGGCTAAAGCTTATTTTAAAGAGAATAATATCGCTTACACTGAGCACGATGTAGCCGGAGATGCGGAACAACGCAAAATCATGATGGATAAGAGCGGTCAGATGGGCGTACCTGTGATTCAGATTGGAGATGAACTTGTGATTGGCTTTAACAAGCCAGTAATCATGGATCTTCTAGGAATTAAGTAATTTGTGTCCTCGGCTGGAATCGAACCGGCAATTACTCCTTAGGACGGAGTCGTTATATCCATTTAACTACGAGGACTTATAAACTATAATCTAACACATCGTAGGGTCCTTTCAAAATTGGATTTTAGGGGACTTTATGATAATATATTGCCTATGGAACCTGAGTCCAAAAAGTTACTTGAAGAAACATATAGGTTAGTAGAGGAAAATAACACCCTCTTAAAAAAGATGAGACATGCCCAAAAAATAGCTTCCTTTTTCAGGAGTATTTACTGGGTTATGGTCATAGGTCTTGGTATTGGAGCTTTTTATTTTGTTCAGCCATACTTTGATAAATTGACTCACTTTTTTCAAGATACTAGTAATAGTATAAGTAACTTTAAGAATACATTCACAAATTAAATATGCCGAGGTAGCTCAGTTGGTAGAGCGCTCCCCTGAAGAGGGAGATGTCACCAGTTCAACTCTGGTCCTCGGCACACAAACAAAAAAAACGCCCAGCGGGCGTTTTTTTTGTTTTATACAGATCTGACTTTGATGTTTGTCTTTTTGTCTTTATCTATCTTTTCTAGTCTGATAGTGAGTAGTCCATGGCGCTCAGTAGCTTCAGCTTCTTCGGGTTCGATTTCTTGGGGTAGGGAAATAGTTCGAGAGAATTTACCCCAGTAGAGTTCTTTGGTGAAATAGTTGTCTTCGCCGACATTTCGGTTTTCCTCTCTCTTGCCAGATATGGTGATCATATCCCGTGCGATAGTTAGATCTAGATTTTCAGGTCGCACGCCTGCTACGAAAGTTTGAATCACTATATCGGTCGGGGTTTGATATACATCGACAGCTAGCTCAGCTTCATCGTTTTCTTCCTCCATCCAATTCTCTTTTTGTTTTACTTCTTGAGCCTCATCATGCTCCTCGAGCATATCATCATCCATACGGATACCACCAGTTAGTCTTTCAAAGAAACCTCTTTTTTTATTTTTCATAATATAATTTTATTCTGTGCGTTTAATTTCGGCACATTTTTCTTAACTTTTCGAAAAGGAGCATGATAATAATAGTAACTACCCAAAGAAAGGCAAACACTTTCATAAAGTCGCCTCCTTCATTCTTCATTATAAAAAAATTAAAGACACTATGCAACACAATAGCGATAATAATGCCTAAAAAAGCGTATAAAGTTTTTTTAGCTTGACTCATGTAGAAGGAAAGTCCGATGGCCATACCGATAGTGCCTGTAGCGACAGCATGGAGAAGTGTCGAGCCCAAGAATCGAAGTTGGCCGGTCAAGAGTCCAACGATAGAATTGCCTAGATTGAATGGTTCAATCAAGAAAAGCATATTTTCAAGTGCAGCAAATCCGAGAGCGACAGTGATCAAGTATATCGGCCAGTCGATTGGCTCATCGATATATTGTGAGCGATAGATTATCAACATCACCGCGAAGTATTTTACGATTTCTTCAATAGAAGCCCAGAGTACTAATTCTAGGTTGTGGTGGGCAATATGAGTTTCTACTAAGCGTTCGAGAGGTATGACAAATATTACTGATATCATGCCCATGATAAATATCATAGTCAGGAGTCCTTTTGGTTCTTGTTTCTTTTTATCTTCGCGCAACCAAAAGAAAAGCCAAAAGATGGCTGGAATAACTCCAGCTAAAAATGCAAAGAGCAAAATTTTGGGATCTCCGATTGGCATGAATTTCTTAATTTATATTTGGCCAAGATTCAACCATGAGTAATTTTTTATTTTTATCTTTCCCGGGAATCATCGACCAAAGTTCTTCGGTAACGAATGGCATAAATGGGTGGAGTAATTTTAGTAGTGTGGTCAGTTGGGTGTAGATCAAAGTTTTAGGAGAGCTAGCATCACTGTTTGTTTTTTCTGCGTCTATAATTTTTTTCTTACTTCGTTCGATAATTATATCAGCAAAAGTGTGCCAGAAATAGTGATATATTTTTTCAGCCACGATGTAGAATTTATATTCATCCATTTCTTTTGTGATTTCATTTACAAAATTTCTTAACTCTTCATCAGAGTTTTTGTCTTCTTCATCGTAGGTTGGATGTTCCGATACACTAAGGTCTTTTGTATTCTCAAGTACAAACCTCGTCGCATTCCAGATTTTATTTGCGAATTTTGTGTAAGCTTTTATTTTGTCTTCGCTTAATGAATTATTATTTCCAGGTCCGACACCTACTATCATAGCCATGCGGAGTGCATCTGCCCCGTGACGTTCGATTATCTCTACGGGGTCAATCGCTGTTTCTGGGTGTGACTTACTCATCTTCTTCCCATTTTTGTCCAAGACCATTCCATGTAAATAAACAGTTTTGAAAGGAACTTCTCCGATCAAATAAGTACTCATCAAAATCATGCGAGCAATCCAAAAGAATATAATGTCATGACCTGTTTCGATGACAGTGGTCGGATGGTATGTTTTTAAGTCTTTAGTTTGGTCTGGCCAGCCAAGTGTTGAGAAAGTCCAAAGTCCTGAAGAAAACCATGTGTCGAGCGTGTCAGGGTCTTGTTCCCAACCACTACCTGGGGAATTAACACTAAACATTTCTTCACCATTTTTATACCAAACAGGAATTCTGTGACCATACCAGATTTGTCTTGAAATACACCAGTCACGTAAATTGCCTAGCCAATTGTCATAAATTTTTTCAAAGTGTTCTGGAATAATACCGATTTCTTTATTTAAAACAGGTTCAAGCATAAGCTCTTTTAGTGTCTTGTTGTTATGAGTTGGGATTTTTCTATTTACGTGCACGAACCATTGTAGTTTTGGTAAGGGTTCAATAGTCGCGCCTGTTCTCTGGGATACCGAAACATTTTGTTCGATCTCTTCTTCTTTTTCTAATAAACCAGCGTCTTTTAATTTTTGAATTATAATTTCTCGAACCTCCGTAGTTTTTTTACCATTGTATTCTTCATGTTCTACAGTAATTTTTGCATACTCATTGATTACTTGTTTTGCTTCTAAATCATGCCTGACACCCATCTCCCAGTCTATCTGCGAGTGAGCTGGAGTGACACCGAGAGCACCTGTTCCAAAATCCATATTTACATCTCGGTCTGCAATTATTTTTATTGAAAGTTTTACTCCCACGAAGTCAACATCAAAAGTCTGTCCGATATATTGATGATATCGGGCGTCATCTGGGTTTACTGCGACAGCTGTGTCACCGAATTTAGTTTCTGGGCGAGTTGTAGCGATAGTGATAGGGAAGTCCTTATCATATTTAAAGTAATACAATTTCGCTTTTTGAGACACATGGTCTACTTCATCATCCGATACAGTTGTTTGACCTTTTGGGTCCCAATTTACAACTCTATTGCCTCGATAAATCAAACCGTCTTTGTACATTCTTTCAAAAGCAGCGTAGACAGCATGGCGTCTTTTTTCATCTAAGGTGAAAGCTTCACGAGACCAGTCTAATGTCGCTCCCATTTTTCGGAGTTGAGTCACTATAGTGTCATGAGAATCCTGGGCGTGTTCATTTACGAGTTTTAAAAATTCTTCACGACCTATTTCATGTTTATTCTTTTTTTCTTTAGCTAATTTTTTTACTACCACTGTTTCTGTGGCTATGGCTGCGTGGTCTACTCCTGGAATCCATAAAGTTTTTTTTCCTTTCATTCGAGCATAACGCACCATAGTGTCTTCTATGGCTAGCATTAAAGCATGACCATTGTGTAGTGTTCCAGTCACATTCGGAGGAGGAAGCACAATGGAAAAAGCTTCAGCATCTTCTCCGATTATCCCTTTTTCTATACATACATCAGGATTAAAAAAACCGCTCTCTTCCCAGAGCTTGTA
>CAYMIC010000003.1:19029-28162 GCA_964390615.1 uncultured Candidatus Saccharibacteria bacterium
CTTTTTCTATACATACATCAGGATTAAAAAAACCGCTCTCTTCCCAGAGCTTGTAGATCCTATCTTCAGTTTCCTTCGGGTTATATGGCCGAAGCAACTTCTCGTTCATATATGAAATATTACCACTTTTATCAATAGAATTAAAGGTTTTGACAAGTTATGTATTTGTGGTAATCTCAAATGGATATTGAAACTTGATAACAATTAAATATGATGCTATGAAAAACGCACTCGCCGAAGCTTGTATTTTTTTATTTAAATTATTGTATTATTCACTTCTGCAATGGTTTTTACCAGAAAAAGTTTTATCCTTCCCAAGGGGATGGGATACCTTGCATCCATGTGCACCGTACTCTTATGGGGGAGTACCAAGAAAGAAATTTTTGGTATTATGTCGTAGGGTAAAAAATGGATTAGAAATTTCGACCGAAGATTATCATTGTGCTGAATATGGCACACTGAAACCAGGAAGAGAACAATTTCTTGAGGCTTGCGAAAGAAGAAGAGTAATAAGAAAAAATTTTAGTTTTAAAAAATCTCTTTAAGGGAATTTAAGTAAAAATCTCCGGCCATTGGAAAGTAGTTGCTTGGTTTGTTCGCGCAAGTATCTATGGCTTGCCCAAAACCTAGGTCCTGAATTGCAGGATCACATGAGCTTCAAATGTTTGGCGTCTGCGAGATCGCCCTGTTTCCTACAATAATACGTTAGGAAGCAGGGTTTTTTTATTTCAATCTTAGATTACCTTCGGCTTTGATTGATGAAGGTCGGGGAACTTTGCCTTTATTTTTTAGATATTTCATATAAGCCACCATGCCTATCATGATGGAGTTATCAGTGGAAAGTTTTCTAGGAGGGAAGAGAGTTTTGATTTTTATATGTTTTTTTATTTCTCTTTGGAGATGCTTGTTGGCAGAAACTCCACCACCGATGATTAAAGTTTTCGCTCCATATTTTTCGATAGCTTTTTTAGTTTTATGAATTAGGGGTTCGATAGCTGCGTTTTCAAATTCAAGTGCTATTGCCATCTTTGTTTTTTCGTCGAGTTTTCCAAGGTCTCGGATAAGATATAGCACTGCAGTCTTTAGTCCAGAATAAGAGAAGTCGAAATTCTTGGAATGTATCATGGGTCTTGGTAGGGGTTTTTCCAAGGGATGCCCTTGGACAGTTTTACGAGCTTGTTCGGCGAGTTTGGAAATTTCTGGACCTCCTGGGTAGGGTAGGTCCATCATACGAGCAACTTTATCAAAAGCTTCACCGACTGCATCGTCTAGTGTCTCACCGATGACTTGGTATTTCATCCAATCTTTAATCAATACAAGTTCAGTGTGTCCGCCAGAAACCAAAAGTGAAAGGGCAGGGAATTCTACCTTGGGAATTGAAAATTCTCCTTTGTCTTTTCCAAAAACAGAAAGTATGTGGCCTTCCATGTGGTTTACTGGCATTAAGGGAACGTTCCATTCTAAGGCCTTTTCTTTGGCGAAAACTATACCTGTCCAAAGTGCTGGTTCGAGTCCTGGCCCTGAAGTCACTGCAACTAAATCAACTTTCTTTATTTTAGATTTCTTGAAAATTTTTTCTAAAAGTATTGGGAGATTTTTTATGTGTTCACGTTTGGCGAGAGCTGGGAAGACACCTCCGTACTGTGCGTGGATCTTTACTTGTGAGGAAAGTTCGTTGGCTATAATTTTAAAAGAAGGGGATTTGAGTCCACCTTTGGCTTCAAATAATGTTATCCCTGTTTCGTCGCAGGATGTTTCAATGCTCAGGATTTTCATAAGCTTTTCAACTCTTCAATTAATTTTTGAAAATCATCTTGGAATAAAGGGGTCATGGCAGGTTTTACGATATTTAGTCTCAAGTCGCATTTCTTTAGATAGTCTTCCGCACTAGTATTTAAAGCTTTCCAGATATCAAAACCTGTGCCTAGATCATGAAGTATTGAAAAAGTATTATGATATAGATCAGCAGCACTGACGGCTTTTGATTTTTCGTTAGCGTGTTGTAAATTTTCTAGATATTTATTTTTTCTTTCTTGATAAGGTAGATTTTTATCTTCAGTGACGCCTTGTACTATATCTGCAATTTCTAAGCCAAATTTTTGAATCATGTCATCGTGAGTATATTTTGTATCTTCGACAATGTCGTGGAGAATCCCTGATATGATAACTTCTTTGTCATATCCGTATTTTTGAAGCAAGAGCGCTACAGCTAAAGGGTGAGAAATATATGGAGTTATCTTATCTGCACGAAATTGTCCTTCATGAGCTAAGGTTGCAAAGTTTATTGCTTCAAGTATTTCTTTCATGTGCGCGATAAGGGATTCGAACCCCTGGCCTACCCCACGTCAAGGGGTCGCTCTACCAACTGAGCTAACCGCGCAGATTACTCAATTAATATATATAAAAATGAAGATAAATACAACTATGAGATTTTTTCCTTAACTCTTTCAAGTGCGAGGATGAAAGCACTGTTTCGTAGGTTTGTATTTAATTCTTTTGAGGTTGCAAAGATTTTTTTAGAAGAATCGTCGAGGATAGTTTTGAGTTTTGCATTTACATCTGCTTCACTCCAGTGTTCACCTTTTAGATTTTGATCCCATTCAAAGTAGGAGACTGTCACTCCTCCAGAATTTGCCAAAACATCAGGAATTACGGGTACGCCAGCTTTGAATAGTATTTCATCGGCTTCAGGGGTTACAGGGCCATTGGCAAGCTCTAGAAGGGCTTTGGCACGTAATTTAGGCGCATTTTGGTCAGTTATGACGTTCTCAAAAGCAGCTGGTACCAAGAGGTCACAAGGGGTTTCTAGTAGTTCTGCGTTAGTTAAATCTGTTGCTCCAGGAAATCCTGAAAGGGAACCAGTATTTTTCTTGTGTTCCATGAGAGCTTTTATGTCTAAACCATTTTCGTTGTAGATTCCTCCTTTAGAATCCGAGACTGCCATCACAATGTGTCCGTGAGCTTCAAAAATTTCTGCAGCATTGCTTCCAACATTTCCAAAACCTTGAATTACAACTTTGCATTTTTCTGGCAAACCAAGATTTTCTCGAAGGGCATCAAAAACATAAAACCCTCCCATGCCTGTGGCTGCCCCTCGGCCTTCACTGCCACCTTTATTTAGTGGCTTGCCGGTAAATGTGGCGCCGGTTTTGTCTCCAGTTAATTTTTCATATTCGTCTACCATCCATGACATTATTTCAGGAGTTGTATTTACGTCTGGAGCGGGGACATCTTTTGTAGGTCCTAAGTTGTTTACCAACTTTTGCACCCAGCCTCGAGACAATCTTTCGAGTTCTCCTTTGGATAAATTTTTCGGGTCGACTGTAATGCCTCCTTTTCCTCCACCCATAGGAATTCCTGCCACAGCGCACTTGATAGTCATCCAAAAAGCGAGCGCTTTGACTTCATTGATTTCAGTATCAGCATGATAACGTATTCCACCTTTGTATGGTCCACGAGCGTCGTTGTGTTCTACTCTATAACCTTCAAATATTTTTAAAGATCCATCGTCCATTTTTACTGGGATAGAAATTCGGATATCGCGGTCAGGATGCCGCATACGCTCGATAAATTCTGTGCCAAAATCTTTTAAGGCTGCGACCTTGTCTAACTGCGCCATGGCGTTTTCAAATGGATTGTGCATAAAAATATAATTAAGTATTAAGATACTTATTATATCCCATTAAATGAGACTCTCCAAAATAGCAACTTCTTCTTGAGTGTTTGGTTGTAAGGCTTCGAGAATATTACTCGCAGGGATAGCTTCTATGGATTCTCCTTGTTGTCGAGCCAAGTGCAGTAAATCGGTCAGATAATATTCTTTTTGTGCATTTTCGTTTTTAAGTTTTTCAATATTTTTCCAGAGCCAGTCGCTATCGAAAGCATAGATGGCAGGATTTACTTCGGTAATTTTTTTCTCTTCATCGCTGGCATCTTTATTCTCGACTATCTTTACAATTTTTCCTTCTTGGTCTCGAACAATTCTTCCAAAATTTACTACACCTACTCTCCAATCTTTAAAATCTGGAAGTAGTACGGTGGCTATAGTTATTTTAGGTTTCTTCTCTAAGTGAGTGTTTAGAATACTTAAAATAGTTTCTTTGGAAATATGTGGTTGGTCTGTGGAGAGAACTAACAAGACTTCATGATCTTTGTGCAAATTATTTTTTGCAGACATGACCGCGTGTCCAGTGCCAAGCTGTTCGGCTTGATGAGCATAGTTATGAGCGTCTCCGAGTTCTTCGAAAATACGTTCTTTTTTGTGGCCCACTACGATGACGGGGTGAATCGGCAGATTCAAAGAATGCACAGTGTCTAAAATGTGTTTCAAAAAAGGCTTACCTTTTAGCTCGGCTAGTGCCTTGGGGTCATCACTCATCATGCGTTTGCTTTTACCCGCAGCCAAGATTACTATCTGTACTTTGTCCATTTTGTTATCCTAACGTCTTTTTAGAGAAAAAGAAACATTGTTTGAATATATAGGTATGGTAAAATTATTTAAATCTAAATCTTAGTACCATGACAACAAAAACTTTTCTTGTTCTTGGTGCTATTTTACTTGTACCAGGACGTTTGCTTGAAGCAAATATCGAGAATGTTTTCGACACATCTCCTATTGTCTCAGAGATTTTGCCCACAGATTCTCTCTTTGTGCCACTTATAATAGAGCGCGCAGATTGGGATGAAAGATGGCCTAAACTCAAAAGGCAATATGAAATTTCTCTTGGTCAACCTTTTTTATTTACTATTGGAAAAACAACGTATACTCGATACGCCAGTCGTCCAAATTATGTTGTAAGTGAAAAGTTGAATTCTGTAGATGAATTGAATAAGTTCATTAAAGGGATAGTGATCCATGATATGGAAGTTAGAGTCCTTGATGGAGAAACTGATATTGAGCAAGTTAGGAAGATCCGCGATGGACAAATCACCAGCAGAGGGTTCAACGACATTGCCTACCATTTTGTGATAGGTTCGCACGGCACTATTTTTTTGTGTCGTCCGGAAACTTTCATGGGTATTCATGCTGGAGAGATAGAAGAGACTGCGATTTACCAGGCTCGTCATTTGCCAGTTTGGGCCAAAGGTCCTTGTCCGTCATCGCCAGAAGATCAGCCAAGAAAAGATTCTATTTACTACAACGCCATGCGGATGGATCCTGATTATGGCTACATTGGGGTGGCTCTTTGTGGAAACTTTAACGCTGGGTATGATGAACCTACAGAGGCTCAGCTGAGGGCTTTGGAGTGGTTGTTGAGACATCTCAAAGTAAAGTATGATATTCCGTTATGTGGAATTATTTTTCACAATCAAGTAGCAAGGGAAGTCGTCGAAGCTTCAGGGTTTACTTTGAAAAGTTCTAAAAAAACTTGTCCGGGGGAAAATTTTCCTGAACTAGAATGCATTCGAGAAAATCTTCCAGAAGATTCAGAGATTGCAAAGAATAAAAATTATCTATGTTTATTTATTAAGTGAGTTTTTTTCATTAGGTTGGTTTGATAAAGGTCGGAGTGAGATCCCGACCTTTTTTTATTTAAATACGCGAGCCACAATTTTCACGGCAAAACGCAAAAAACACCAATTAGTTGGTGTTTTTTGTCGCCGTGACCTCACGGAGAATCGAACTCCGATTAACGGATTGAAAACCCGCTGTCCTAACCGTTAGACGATGAGGCCAAATATTGTTAAAGCTTCGCTTTAACCACTCAACCTTCTCCTGTTAAGGAGAAGGTGCCCTGAGAATCAGGGCGGATGAGGTTTTAAAAATATATAACATTTTCCATAAAAATGCAAAAAAGTTTTGTTTTAAATAATTTTGATTTTCTAGTATACTTTATAGATGCATAAGTTTGTGAAAAATATAATTATGTTGGGAGGGCTAGTACTCCTGGCCTATATATTTCGGGCAGACTTGGTACTGGCTTGGAAGGAGATACGGGCTCGATATTTTCCTTGCGAAGATCCGATTATGTACAGCATCGGTTCTTTTGATGAACGTTTTGGAGTAAGCAAGGCAGAGTTTGAGGCATCTATTGCTTTAGCTGAAGAAATTTGGGAAAAGGAGAATGGAAAAAATCTCTTCGAATACAAAGACAGCGGAGACCTCAAGGTAAACTTGATCTATGATACTCGCCAAGAAGCTACCGATAAACTAGAAGAGATAGATGAAGAGCTAGATAGTGACCGCGCAGACTACAACTCCCTCAAGAGTAAATATGATTCTTTAAAGAAAAGCTATCAAGATAGCCGTAGAGCTTTCGATTCTCGGGTAGAAGCTTTTGAAGTTCGGAAAGCTAAATATGAAGAAGATGTAGAATATTGGAATAGTAAAGGTGGAGCTCCAAAAGAAGAGTATGAAAAACTCGATAAAGAAAAAACCTGGATCAATGAAGAAGTGGCCAAGTTGAATTCTATGCAGAACGATTTGAATAAAGATACTGAAGAAGTAAACAAAACTGCTCGTGCCTTAAATGCCTTAGCGGGGGAGTTAAATTTAAATGTCGCTAAATTCAATGAAATAGGCGGTATGCATGGTGACGAATTTGAAGAGGGTGTGTACGAAAGAGATGTAGATGGCGAGCGTATCAATATCTATCAATTCGATAATAAGGACAAGTTGGTGCGGGTGTTAGCACATGAACTCGGGCATGCACTTGGTCTCGACCATGTCGAAGACAAGGAAGCGATCATGTATAGGCTCAATAACGGTATCAATAAAGAATTATCACAGAGTGATAAAGACGCACTGGCTCTCAAGTGCGAAAAGAAATAAAGAAAATTTATTTAGTGTGAAGGGTAACGTAGATATCTTCGAGAGCGCGGACAGCATCGCCAGAGGCTATGTTGTTTTGGTGATAGAGGATATTGGTGCAGTCTCCGGCGGCCCAGATTCCAGGAGTCTCAGTTTTATTGGTCCATGGATCTATTTTAACTCGATTGTATTCGTCTAGGGTTACAACTTCTTTTAAGTAATCAGTGTTTGGAATTTGTCCGATTTCGACGAATATTCCAGAAACTGGAAGGGTAGTTATCTCTCCTGTGTTGATATTTTTCAACACAATACCATTTACAAATTTCTCTCCAGTCACTTCGAGGATATCTACTTCAGTGACAGTTTTCATCTTTGGATTTTTCAAAACTTTTTCTACAGTGATTTCGTCAGCTCGAAATTCTTTTGAACGATTTATAAGAGTTACTGATTTACAGTAGGCGAGGAGTTGGGCTGCAGTTTCAAATCCAGCATTACCACCACCGATGACAGCTACATCCATATCCGCAAAAAGCGGTCCATCACAAGAAGCACAGTAGGTGAGACCCTTGTGTTCCAAGGTATCAGCTCCTTTAGCCGGAAGCTTTCTTCGTCCAGATCCAGAAGTTATGAGTATAGTTTTTGTGAGGTAGCTTTCCCCAGATTCAGTTTCTACTTTAAAAAGATCTCCTTCTTTTGTAACTTTAGAAACTTTAACACCATCTTTGGCTTCGAGTGTTGCATTTGCATCCGAAGCACCTTTTGCATTCGCCAGTACATGATTTTTAAGATTTAGAGCTAGGTCGTTTCCTGAAATAGAAGTAGTACCTATCCAATTGTAGATAGTTTCGGAAACGATACTTTGTCCACCCCATTCGTAGGTGAGCATCAAAGTATTTAGTCTTTTTCTAGCAGCATAAACAGCAGCTGAAGCCCCAGCGGGTCCACCGCCTATAATTATCAAATCGTAAGTCATATATTTATTTTAGCTTATTTTTTGTTTCGTCGCAAAAATGCAGGTACAGCACTCCAGTCATCAGTATCATCATCGATTATGATTTCTTCGATAGGTTCTGATTTCTTTTCAACTTTCTTTAGAAATTCATTGTTGGAGATATTTGAAGTTTTAGAGATCTCGATAGTGTTATGGATTTCCTTTTTTACTTGTTCTCGTGGTTCGTCTTTGATTAGAGGTTTACTAGTTGCTATTTCAGGAGTTCCCGCAAAAAGACTTTTCTTTGGAACATCAGTACCAAAAGAAGTTGCGATTACGGTCACTTTGATTTCACCTTTCTTCATCTTTTCGTCGCGGATAGTTCCAAATATAACCTTGGCATCCTTGTCGATAGACTCAGTGATGATTTTTGCAGCTTCTTGGATTTCGTGGATAGTTATGTCGTCACCACCAGAGATCGCAAAGAGTACGCCCTTAGCTCCATTGATAGAAACTTCAAGCAGTGGGGAATTGATAGCTTGAAGGGCTGCAGTTTCAGCTCGTTTTTCACCGGAAGCTTGACCGATACCCATAAGAGCGGATCCAGCATCAGACATGATAGCTCGAATGTCAGCAAAGTCGACATTGATTACACCCGGAGTGGTGATCAAATCTGAAATTCCTTCTACAGCTTGGCGAAGAACATCGTCGCATTTTGCGAAAGCATCTTTGAAGTTTGTGTTTTTGTCAGCGAGTTGGATTAGTTTGTCATTTGGGATGATGATGATAGCATCGACTTCTTTAGCGAGTTCCTCGATACCTTTTTCAGCGATTTTCATACGGTGATTACCTTCAAAGAAAAATGGTTTAGTTGTGACCGCTACAGTAAGTATGCCTTGTTCTTTGGCAGCGCGAGCGACTATCGGTGCTGCGCCTGTACCAGTGCCTCCACCCATACCGCAAGCGATAAAGATCATGTCCGCACCTTTGATGACGTCTTGAATTTCAGATTTAGTTTCTTCAGCCGCTTTTTTACCGACTTCTGGATTCATACCAGCGCCGAGTCCTTTGGTTAGATTTTTTCCAATGTGAATTTTTTTCTCAGCTAGAGAATTATGCAAGTCCTGAGTGTCAGTATTCATGGAGATAAAAGAGACACCTTTGACTTTGGAGTTTATCATGTGGTTGATGGCGTTTTTACCAGATCCTCCGATACCGATGACCACAATTCGAGCGAAGCTTTCTATTTCAGGGTTTACTTTTGGCATAATTTTTCATTCCGAGCCTTATAAGACAAGGGTCTTTTTCAAGCTCAGGGCTTATTCAAAATATAATAATAAGGATATAATAGCACTTCCTGGGGGAATTGCAAAAGGAATTTCTTATAAATTTTATCTACGGTTTTAGTTGCTTGATGCCACTTTTTAGAGCGGATTTTATAATTTTGAAAA
>CAYMIC010000004.1:0-9408 GCA_964390615.1 uncultured Candidatus Saccharibacteria bacterium
ACGAATACCGGGAAAGAAAGGCTTGTCTTTAATGTGAGCATAGTGCTCTTCAAGTAAGGCATCTTCGATACTCATCATCTTTGTTCCTATAATTTTTAAACCCTTTCTTTCGAGTCTGGAGATGATTTCACCAATTAAATTACGCTGTACTGCGTCTGGCTTAATGATTATTAAAGATTTTTCGTCATTTGGTCTTGGCATAAATAATTATTATTTTAAATTCTAATAATCGTATCTTATCAGAAAATAACAAAAACTCAAACTATTGCATCGTGTTGTATCGGGCCATAATTTCTTCTTCGACTTCTTCCCGGTCGCGGCCGTATTTCATATAGGACAGTTCTTTCAGGCTATCTACTATATCCATATTGCCCTTCTCGGGAGCAATGGTCTCCATATTGAAGGGTTTAGTTGGTTGGCCTTTGACGAGCATACTAACATAGGCATTGTAGTTGTCGAGCTTAGCGATATCGCTCGCAGTAAAGACTGGTTTGAACTTTTGTTCAAGGAAAGTTGCGTCTTCAGTACCAACTCGGAATACCGCCATCGAGCCCACATTTCCGAAAACCGCATTTTTAATGTTCTCTTCTAGTTGATTGATATATTGATGCGCAATGTTAAGTGAGAGTCGGTATTTTCGAGCTTCAGAGAGAATTGAAGAAATAGAATCAGTGGTGACATTTTGGAACTCATCGATATAGAGGTAAAAATCATTCATCGGTTTCCCAAACATATCTACTCGAGAGAGCGCTGCCATTTGAATCTTGCCGACTAGCACCAAACCAATCAGATTCGCATTGATATCCCCCAGTCGCCCTTTTGAAAGATTCACCAAAAGAATTTTCTTCTCATCCATTATTTTTCTAAAATTAAAAACTGAGTTTTGCTGTAGTACCACCGGACGCATGATGTCGTTTGAAATAAAGTTATCAAACTTGGAAGAAATATATGGCACAAAGTTTGCAAGTGATTGATCCCCCGAAGTTTGCTCCGCTGAAATCCAGAATTGCTTGATGATCGGATTTTTGCATTTCGCAAGCTTAGCATCTCTAAAAGCTTTGTCCGCAAGCACTCGAGTAATTTCAAGAAGTGTTGAACCACTCTCTGGATCTTCCATCACGAGGAAGGCACTATTACGGAAATACTGTTCAAACATAGCACCGCCGCCCACCTTCATGTCAAAAAGTTTGTTAAAAATACCCATCATTTCGTTAACCACAAAAGTTTTCTGCTCTGGATATTTTGGATCATATTCGAGCATGTTGAGACCCATCGGTCGCGCAGTGTAAGCTGGGTCAAAGTAAATCACATCGTCAATTCGTTCTTTTGGTATACGAGAAAGAATAGTTTGAATATCTGTACCATGGGGATCAATATAACAACAGCCATCGCCATTCTTGATGTCCTGAGTGATCATATTGAGCATGATATTGGTCTTACCCGTACCCGTCTGACCGATAACATAAAAGTGCCGCATACGATCTTCGCGATTCATTCGAATCTCGGTATCCTTACCTCGATACCGGTTTACTCCTAGCACAATGCCAGTCTCCCCCATCTCAAGTGGAGCCGGGGCAATACCAGCCTTTGCTTCTTTGAGTTGAGGTTGGCTAGAAATCCCAACTGGAAAATGAAACACGGAGGCTAGCTCTTTTAGATTCATCGGCAATATCTTGTTGTGATTAAACATACGGTAAGAAAATTCGTGGAAAAGTTTTGAAAGCTCACTTTGATTTATTTTTTCAAAAACAATAGAGTTCGAGGCAGCTTCGGCAAACTGATTGAAGGAAGATTCAATTTCTTTTAAGATTTCTTCAGCTCTAGCGATAGACTCACCGGAAGCGATAACACGGATATTGGCTTTCATGATAGTGCTTTTAATTTTGAGACCGATTTTCTCAGCCGCACCTTCATCCACAGAACGCCTGCCTGACATAGTGCGATCAGATTTTTCTTCTTTCGGTTGAGTGCCAAAAATAATTTCCTTACCAGCTTTTAGGAAAGCTTTGTGAAATTTATAGAAATTGTCATTAGCATGCATGACTGACATCCCTTCTTTAACATCGTCGAGAATCTTATGAAAATCATCGATAAATTTATTTCCAGCAGGTGCAACCACAAGTTGAATCGCTGCTCCTTCACCTTGTTTTTTAAGTTTAGAAAATACATTCAAGATAGTGTTCATCGGATCGTGGTCGATATTGTCATAAGTCTTGATCGGCAACACTGCTCGCTCAGAAAATGTAGCATAGGCTCCAGCAGAACCTCCATCTTCATTAAAAATATTGTAGTCATCAGTAACTTCAGTCACCTTAGCATTGTGATAAAAAGCTAAAACCTGTTTTTCAAACAAACTCACATGGCGGTTTGGCACTCCAGCATAAATCACTACTTCATCGCTTTGGTTCCCTAGAGCAACTTCTAAGGTAAAATAAACTTCTTCTTTATTGTCTCGGCCCTCTCCGATTGATTGCATGCCAGCATAGAACTGCTCCATAGCACCTATGAACTCTTTAAAACCTTTTTCTTTCTCTTTATCATCTGTGCCTGGAGGCAGGGTCACTTCAAACAGCGTCATATGCAAACTCCGATAAAGCGGAGTACCTTCTTTGACCAGAGTGCCATCAGTCTTTAAATATTGAATTAACAATCTATGAAAATCATCATCAATATGAGGATTTTTCAAACCCTCCACAACCGACAAAGTGTTTTTAACACCCTTAGTAATCAACAAGCCTAAAAGTTCCTCCATGGTTGCATCATGAGGTTCTGGTTTTAATTTGAGTACTATGCCCTCACTATCTTTTTTCGAAAATATATGAGACTTGTGAAGCACTTCTTCCTTTGGAATATTTTTATATTCATTTACAGCACTATGCAATGCGGCTTCTTTTCGTTCTTCTGGAGTATTTCCTGGAGAATTTTTTTCATGTTTCGCAACTTCCCCACGCAAAAATTGAATCTCCTCTTCTGGAGTTTTAAACTTTGGCACTTCTTTAAGATAAGAGCCTTCCATGAAAATAATTATACTATATTTTTGTCAGTATTTCAGGGTCACCGTCAGTGATCAAAATAGTTAGCTCAAAATGAGCACTTTTTTTACCGTCAGCAGTTTTAAAAGTGTATCCATCCTTGTCGATTTTTACATGCTTGGTGCCATTGTTGAGCATAGGTTCTAGGGCTATCACCATTCCCTTTTTTAATTTATCGCCAGTGCCAGCTTTACCGAAATTTGGGATAAAAGGATCTTCATGAATATACTTACCCACTCCATGCCCAGATAAAACTTCAACGATGCCGTATTTATATTTCTTAACAAAGCCTTCAATGGCATTGCCGATATCTCCAGTAGTGTTTCCCGCCCGAGCAACTTCTACTCCTGCCATGAGCGCTCGCTCGGTTATCTCCATCAGTTTTTTACTACCACCACTCACCTCTCCTACAGGAACAGTCAGAGCCATATCAGTATAGAGACCTTTATGTTTTAGTCCTAAATCGATCGAAATAATATCACCTTCTTTTAAAATTTTATCCGACCGAGGTATACCGTGCACCACTTCATCGTTGACTGATGTGCAAAGACTTGCCGGAAAAGGATAATCAGCGCCTTCTGGTCGGTAGTTTAAAAAAGCTGGAATATCTCCCATGTCTCGAATTAGTTTCTCAGCGTAAGTATCCAGGTCTTTAGTTGAGACACCCGGAGCTACCATGTCTTTAACCTTATACAGCACGGTTGCTAAACGCTTACCGCCTTCACGAAGTATTTCTATTTCTTCTGGTGTTTTTATGATTATCATTTTAGTAAATAGTAGTACCAATAAACTCACCACCTTCTAAACAATTTTTTAAATTATCTATCGGCTTGCCGTTCATAGTTATCAAAGTCAGTCCTTCTTTTTCTGCAAGCTTTGAAGCAATAGGATCAAAAGGTGTATTGAGTCCAGGATTCCACTCTTTTGGAATAATTTCTCGATACTCTGCCCAAGAAACTTTCTCTAGTTTTTTAGCGTCTGGATTTTTTTTCGGATCTTTATCGTAAACATAATCCGTATTGGAAAGATTGATCATTCGAGTAGCACCTGCATGTTTAGCCACAAGCACAGCTACCAAATCTGAACTATTGCCAGGCTTCCACCCACCGCCCACCACGATAGGCTTGTCGAATTTTACTGGGATGTTTGGGTCCACCAAGATATGATCATAAGCCAAGTCACCAAAAAGCGTTCGCACAAATTCGGCATTGAACTTGGTGGCGTGAATCCCTAGCCAATCCAATTCTTCAGAATTTAAATCTCGAATACCGAGCGCTGCTTCATTGTACTTTCGGCAAATTTTTCCGCCACCAGTAATGATCACAAACTTCTTACCTTTTTCAATTTGAGATAAAATTAAATTTCGAAAATCTTTCAAGAATTCTACATCTATCTCTTCTGGCACAATGAGTGATCCTCCTAGTGAGATTATAATTTTTTCGTCTGGATTTTGTTCTGGCATATTATAAATTCAAGGCCTTTAAAATATCCTTGTGCACATCTTCGACAGACTGCTCTCCATTTATTTCAAAAATTTCATACCCTGGTTTACCTTTAAAGTAATCCATAGCGGGAACAACATTGGTTGTATATTCATGGAATCTTCGCTTTAGTCCTTCTTCGGTGTCATCCGCACGTCCACGCAACAAGTTGCGCTTCATGGCTTCTGCTTCCGACAAAGTTATATAAACTATTTTTACACCATCTCGTTTGAAAAACCTCAGTAGAGCCTCGAAGTTCTCAGCTTGATTTAGCGTCCGAGGGTAACCATCTGCAATCATATGACTATCTTCCTTGAGCTCTGTCATGAGCTGATGTCCAAATATTGCGTTAGTGATAGCGTTCGGCTGGAGTTCACCTCGAGCCAGAGAATCTTTAATCAAAGAACCTGCATAGGAAATACCTTCGACAAGGGCTCGGTACTCTTTTCCTGGATAGGCATAAACAACATCTCGTTCATCTTTAGCTTTCAAGACATCTATGAGCAACTTTATCTGAGTTCCCTTGCCGGAACCTACGAGTCCAAAAAATACAAAAGTTTCACCATTCATAAATATAATAATAACGAAAAAAGCTTGAAAAATCAAGGATTATGTTCTAGAATCAATGCAATATGAAGAAACATATCATTACTATCACTGGGGTGCCTGGCAGTGGCAAATCAAGTACTGCGGACAAGGTTGCACAAGCATTAAACTACCAAAGATTCTCTTCTGGAGATTTTATGAGAAATATTGCCCTTGATATGGGGATATCCTTAAACGAACTCGGTAAAATAGCCGAAACAGACGGAGGAAAAGTTGATACAAGAATAGACGACCAAGTTCGAAGTGCTGGAGAAAAAGAAAACTTAGTAGTAGATTCTCGCCTAGCATTTCACTGGATTCCAGAATCCTTTAAAGTTTTTTTAGACTTACCACTTGAAATATCGAAAGAAAGAATTTTTCAAAGTCTCCAAAACAACAAACTGCGCATTGAAAGTGAAGGTTTAGCAGATATTGATGAAGTCTACAGAAAGATAACCGAACGTTTGGCAAATGAACGAAAAAGATACAAGGAATTATATGGAATTGAAAATCATACCGATCCTAAAAACTTTAACCTAGTCGTCGACACAAACGAAAACAATCTCGAGCAAGTTGTCGAGATTGTTTTATCTGCGTATAACAAGTGGCTTAACTCTTAGTATTCTCGCATTGAGACCTGGGCGTCGATTTTCTTGATTAGGTCTAGTATTACCGATACGGCGATTAGAAGTGCTGTACCGCCAAGCGCAAGCGCTGTGATGCCTGTAAGAGACTGCACCACGATAGGTAAAACTGCGATGAGGCCCAAGAAGATAGCACCTAGCATAGTGATACGAGTCAGAACTTTAGAGATATAGTCAGAAGTGGACTGACCTGGGCGAATACCTGGAATGAAAGCACCATTCTTCTGCAAATTAGTAGAAAGGGCTTCTGGGTCAAAAGTAACCGCAGTATAGAAGTAAGTAAATAGAAAAACGAATACGAAATACAACACTGCATATAGCCATGAACCTTGAGTAAATGACAGAAGAGTTGCAGAAATTTTCATCATAGTTGGATTAGTAGAAGCAGCCAAAAAGTTTCCAATCATTTGAGGGAAAAGTAATATTGAAAGCGCAAAGATGATCGGGATGACACCAGCTTGGTTAACACGAAGTGGCAGGTAGGTAGAACCACCACCATAGACTTTCATACCGCGCACTCGCTTGGCATAAGTAACTGGGATTGGTCGTTCTGCTTCAGTAACCACGATAACACCGGCAATTACCAAGATACCTGCAACTGCAAATACTAGGTAAAGTGGAATCTGAGAAGGATCGAAAGTGAAAATAAGCTGACCGATTTTCGAAGGTATAGAAGCTACGATACCAGCGAAGATCAAGATGGACACACCATTACCTATTCCGAATTCAGAAATAAGCTCACCGATCCACATAAGTAGAAGTGAACCTGCAACTACGATAACTAGATTTATGATTCGATCAAAAGAAGTTAAGTCAGCCAAGATCCCCTGTCGTTCGAGAATTGCCAAAAGAGAAAATCCTTGAATAGCTGCAAGCGGGATAGTCAAAAGTCTAGAGTACTGAGTGAACTTCTTTTTACCAGCTTCTCCCTCTTCGTGGTACAGTCGCTTGAGTGCTGGAACCATGATGGTCAAAAGCTGCATGATGATAGAAGCTGTGATGTATGGTCCGACACCGAGCATGATGATCGATAGGTTGGAAAGTCCACCACCAGAGAAAATATTTAGAATTCCGAAAAATTGATTGTTAGTTAGAAAACGTTCAAGAGCCAAAGTATCGATACCAGGTATCGGAATTGCAGCCAAAAGACGAAACACTACTAGTGCTCCTAATACGAACAATACTTTTCTCCGCAAGGACTTATCCTTCCAGACCATTTTGATTTTATGCCAAAAATTTTTCATAGTATTATTTAACTTTTATCTTTCTGCCTTTAATACCAAGTCTTTTTCTCATTGCAGAGAAACTTTCTTTCTTGTCGCCGACAGTTAGTACTTTCTCTTCTGAAAGCAATACATTCTTACGGTGAGAATTAAACCGATAACCTCGTAGCTTCGGCAACTTCTTTATGATATCACGAAGTTCTGGTCGGCGCTTGTTTCCGGCTCGCGCTGTCTGCCCCTTGCCTCCACGGCCAGAAGTCTTTGCGTGTTTACCACCGCGTCCTACCATGCGGTCTTTTTTGTTCTTATGTTGTCTTTTTAATTCATGTATCTGCATAAAATTATTTTTGAACTTCTACTTCTTTGTTAGCAATAACTACTGTCTCTGGAGTGGTCTTGGTGTATTTACTAGAGATTGATTCAAGAGCAACCATGACAGCTTTAGCATTGTTTAATTTATTCTTAGTTCCAGAATGGATTTTACCAGTGATATCTTTGATACCAGCGAGTTTGACGATATCGCGAACCACAGATCCAGCCACAAGTCCTCGGCCTTTATTTGGCATGATGTTTACATACGCACTAGAGAACTTTGCAGAAACTTCGTGAGGTATAGACATAGTCTTGGTAAGCTTTAGCTTTACCATATTTTTCTTAGCTGCTCGGAGAGCCTTGTTGATAGCCAAAGAAGTATCTCCTGCCTTTCCAAGACCGAGTCCGATAGCACCATTCTTATCACCTGCGATTAATGCAACAGAGAAAGAGAATCGGCGACCTCCAGCCACCACACGAGTAACGCGTCTAATAGAGATGATCTTTTGATCAAATTCTGGCTTTGGTCTTGCAAAAGAAGATCCGCCTCTTCGTGTATTCTTTTTTTCGTTGGTCTTATCCATAAATATAATTTATTAAAATTTAAGTCCGCCCTCGCGTGCTGTATCTGCTACTAATTTTACTCGGCCAGTATATTTAAAACCGTTACGATCAAAAACTACTGCTTCGATTTTTAGGTCCTTACAAACCTTTGCGATCATAGAACCTACTTCGCGGGCTCTCTCCATCTTGGTACCTTTTGTTATCTTAGCATCATTTGCTGAAGCTAGAGTCTTTCTGGTGTTATCATCGATAACCTGAGCATAAATAAATTTATTAGATCGAAAAACAGAAAGACGAGGGCGCATAGCAGTACCAGCGATCTTGGAACGGATCTTTTTCTTTAGGCGTATTCGTTTGTCGTTTTTATTTGCCATAATATTTTTTATTATACTGTCTTCTTACCTTGCTTTCTTCGGATAACTTCATCTTCATAGCGCATACCCTTACCTTTGTACGGTTCTGGCTTCTTGAGAGCACGGACAGATGCAGTAAAGCTACCAACTAATTCTTTGTCGATACCAGTGATGGTGATGTTGTTCTTTTCAGCTGTAGCAGTCAAACCTTCTGGGATCGGTACGATAACTGGATGAGAAAAACCAAGTGCAAAATGAAATTCTTTACCTTTTACTTCGCTCTTAAAACCCACACCTTCCAAGATCAACTTCTTGGTGTAAGGAGTTTCTACACCTTTGATCATATTCATCAAATGAGATGCGTATGTACCCCAGAGAGCTTTAGAGAATTTGTCGTTTCGCTTGATAGCTAAAGTGATGATGTCGCCGGCAATTGTAACAGTTATGTCGTCGCGGAAGATTTTAGAAAGCTTGCCCTTAGGACCAGAAACGGTAATAGTGCCATTGTCCTGTGTGACAGTTACTCCTTTTGGTATTTGAATTTCTTTTTTTCCTAATCTACTCATAATATTTTAATTACCAAATTTTAAATAATGCTTCACCGCCGACTTGCTCTTTGCGTGCATCTCGTCCAGAGAGAATTCCCTTTGGAGTTGAAAGCACCAAGATTCCGAAACCACCTTTGACTTTATTGATATCTCGCATACCGAAATACACTCGGCGAGACTGCTTGGAAATTCGTTCTACTTCTTTTATCTTTGGAGCCTTGTCTACATAGAGGAGTTCTACTTCGAGTACTGGGAAGCCCTTGCGAGTCTTTTTAGCAAAGCTCTTAATGTAGCCTTCTTTCTCTAGACAAACCAAGATAGCGTTCTTCAAGTTAGAAAATGGAAAAACTACAGACTCCTTGTTTGCAAGTGAGGCGTTTTTCATCATTATTATCATGTTTGAGAGTTGATCCATATATTTATTCGATTACCAAGAAGACTTTCGTACTCCTGGAAGTGTACCTTCGTTTGCTAATTCACGGAAACAAATACGACATAGTCCGAAATCTCGCATATAACCATTTCCTCGTCCACAGCGAAAACATCGGTTTTTCTGCCGAGTGGAAAATTTTGGTTTCTTCTTATTTCGTGCGAGTACTGATGTTTTTGCCATATATAAAATAAGTCCTTATTTATAGGGCGATATCTTGTGTATTTACTTAAAAC
>CAYMIC010000004.1:9508-24059 GCA_964390615.1 uncultured Candidatus Saccharibacteria bacterium
GGGACACCTAGGAGTTCGAAGAAGGCCATACCTTCTTTTTTAGTTTTTGCTGAAGAGACTACAGTGATCGCAAGACCAAAAACATCTTTGATATCTTCATCTGCAGTTTCTGGGAAGATTGTGTGTTCTTTGATTCCGATAGTCATGTTTCCGATAGCGTCTACAGTCGAGCGGTTGATACCTCGGAAGTCTTTAGTTCGAGGCAGTGCTACATTGATCAGCTTCTCAAGAAAAGCATACATTCTCTTCTCTCTTAGAGTCACCATGACTCCTACTGGGTCGCCTTGGCGGATCTTGAAAGATGCAATAGATTGCTTTGCTCCACGAAGAGTTGGCTTCTGACCAGTGATCTTGGCGATACGATCAGAGATTGCATCATTCTTATTCTTGTCCTTCTTGATCATAGTACCAGTACCGATGTTGATGATGATTTTCTTTAGCTTTGGCGTTGCCATCACATTCTTGTAGCCAAAAGTATCCTTCATCACTTCGTAGGCCTTTGCTTCTTTTTCTTTTACAGTTAAATGTTTCATAAAATTGAATTATAGAAAATTATACTTTCTTAACATTAGAGACATGAATCGGCATGGAAACTTCGATAGTCGTTCCCTTCTCATTTGTCTTGCGAGGCTTCTGGTGCTTCTTGACGATGTTTAGTCCTTCGACTACAACCTTGTCCTCTTTTGGAAGAGCCCGAACTATCTTGCCCTTCTTGCCTTTATCCTTGCCTGCCAAAATTATTACATTGTCTCCTTTTTTTATTTTCATATGATTATTTTCCATCCTCCCCCTCTCCTTTACAAGGAGAGGGTTGGGTTGAGGTGTATTATATTACTTCAGGGGCTAATGAAATTATCTTCTGGAATCCTTTTTCAGCGAGCTCTCGTGGAATAGGACCGAATACACGACCAGCCTTTGGATCTTTCTTACCCTTTTCAAGGATTACTACAGCGTTGTCATCAAAACGAATATAAGATCCATCTTTACGTCGAAAAGCATTACGAGTTCGGACTACTACAGCCTGGTGGACATCCTTCTTTTTAACTCCTTTTCGAGGACTCGCAATTTTAACAGAGATGATAACAAGTTCACCTAGCTCGGCGTATCGCTTCTTGGAAGAACCCAAAATCTTGAATACCTTTCCTACGGTACCTCCGGCGTTGTCTGTTATTTTTACTAATGTTTCGTTTTGAATCATAAAATTATTTCCTATTACTTGCTGACTACTTTAAATTTCTTATCTTTGGAAATTGGACGAGTTTCAACTATCTCAACAGAGTCCCCTACCTTGAAAGCATTGTCCTCATCATGTGCCTTGTACTTCTTGCTAACTTTGTAGTACTTGCCATATTTTGGGTGCTTCACAAAGCGAGACACTGAAACAACCACAGTCTTCTGCATTTTATCACCAACTACGATACCCTTGAGGGTTTTGCTCTTGGTGGCTTTATTCTCTTCGGTTGTTGGGGTTGTCTTCATAAAGTTGATTATCTCTTTGTATTACTTTTATTGATTTCTGTCAACACTTGGGCAATTTGTCGCTTTAGACTGCTTGCTTCTTTGACATTCTTACTCTTGGCACCTTCAGCCTTGAATCGAAGCGCACGAAGATCTTCTTGTAAGGATTCTAGCTTCTTCGCTAAATCAGCCGGGGTACTTTCTTTTAAATTTTTCTTTATCTCTTTGTTTGTCTTAGCCATAAAATTTATTGAGTGTGTACTCGAGCTACGATTCGAGTTTTTACTGGCAATTTCGTACCTGCTTTTCGAAGCGCTTCTCGTGCAGTCTTCTCATCTACGCCATCTACTTCAAACAAAATTCTTCCGGGTAGTACATCCACGCAATAACCTTGTGGATCTCCTTTACCCTTACCCATACCCATCTGAGCAGGCTTCTGAGTAAATGGTCGGTCTGGAAATACTCGGATCCAATACTTACCAGCCTTGGTCAGAGTTCGAGAAACAACTTTTCGAGAAGCTTCTAATTGGTTAGAAGTTATACGAGCCTGACTCTCAGACTTTAGTCCAAAAGAACCGAAGGCAAGCTTGGTACCACGAGTCTCAGGAGATAGAGTCTTTAGGTTTTTGCGGCCGGTTTGCCACTTTCTGAATTTTACTTTTTTTGGTATCAACATAAAATTTTATTACTTTGCTTGTTTATTTCCCTTTTCAGCAAAAATCTTACCTCGGTAAATCCAGACCTTGATACCGATAACTCCGTATGAAAGATTTGCTCGTTCTCGCTTGAAATCAATGTCCGCGCGGAAAGTCTGAAGCGGGATAGAACCTCGCTTAAGCTCTTCCGTACGAGCGATTTCAGCACCACCGAGTCGTCCTCCAAGAACGATTCTTGCTCCTTGTACTCCTTGAGCTGCCATAACTTTTTCGATAACTTGCTTGATCACACGTCGATACGGCATTCGCTTTTCGAGTCCTTCAGCAATCATATAAGCAACAATAGCAGCATCAGCTTCTGGGTTTGCGATTTCAACAACTTCAAGCTTGAAGTCTTCAGTCTTTGGAAGCTTCAACTTTTCCATCTTCTTAACAATATCGTCTTTCAATTTAGTTGCACCCTCACCTGAGCGACCGATGATAAGACCTGGACGAGAAGTCTTGATGATGAAACGAGTCATCTTTTGGTTTCGTTCGATTTCGATAGAAGAAACATACATACCTCGAAGTTTCTTTTCCAAATATTCTCGGAGCAAAACATCGCCTTCCAAATATGCACGATACTTCTTAGGATCAGCAAACCAGCGAGATTTCCAATCTCGAAGTATTACTAATCTATGGGCATATGGGTGAACGATTTTTGACATATAATTTATTTTGCTGCTTTTTTAACTTTTGTAACTTTGGCTGCCTTAGGAGCTTTAACTCCTGCCTGCGCAGGCAGGTCTTTCTTTTCCTTTGGTGCTTTTACTTTTTTTATTACTTTACCGGCCTTTTCTCCAAGTACCAAAATAACATGGCTAGTTCGCTTGTTGATACGTGCTCCACGACCCATGGCTCGTGGCATCATACGCTTCATGACTACACCCTTGTCTACTCGGATTTCTTTTACAAAAAGGTCTTCCTTATTATTGCCCATGTTCACTGCGTTTGCTACGGCAGAGTCCAAAAGTTTTTTGATAGGAGTACTCGCGCGCTTTGCCAAAAAGTCCAAGGACACTTGTGCCTGGGCTACATCTTTACCTTTGATTAGGTCCGCTACTAGGCGAACTTTTCGAGGTGATTGTCTGTAATTTTTTAGAAAAGCTTTCATAGTATTTTATAAAAATGGATTATTTCTTCTTGGCGTCTCCGGCTGTTGCAGTCGCTGTCTTGGCCTGCGCTATTTCAGCTTCTTTCTTCTTGGCTTCTAATTCTTTCTGCATTTTACCTCCGTGTTTCAAGAATTTCTTGGTTGGTGAAAATTCGCCAAGTCGGTGACCTACCATGTCTTCAGTTACTAGGACTTCAACATGCACCTTGCCGTTATAAACTCCAAAAGTAAAGCCAACCATTTCAGGGGCGATAACTGCTGCTCGTTTCCAAGTCTTTACCATAGGAGTTGAAAGAGGGCTTTTACCAGCAATCTTTGCAAGCAGGCGTTCGTCGATGTTTATTCCTTTTTTGAGTGATCGTGTCATTTGTGATAAATAAAAAGCTCGGTTGGAGCTTGTCGTTATACTAGCAAATTTAAATATATTGTCAACACGATTTTATTAGACTATTGTTTTATAAAGCTCAAATCAAAAAAGGTCAAATTTTGAGAAATAAAAAAGACCGAATTCTCTCTCGAGAATCCGATCATGATTGGGTGCAACAGCAACGATGTGCTTATTCCGAAGGTATCAACTGAGCGACGAATCTCACCACTTCTAAGGTTCTGTCTAAGTAAACAGTCACCTCAACATGAGGCCCTTCTTCTAGAACAAGACGGCCAAAAGTTATCTCTAATCTTTTTTCTTCAATCTCATTACCATCTTCCCCACGGAACAAATAACATCCTAGGTATTGAGTACCTAAAGAAAAATTAACATGGACAGGTGGAGGATCTACATCATCATCTATGCTATTAAAGAGACCATAGCCGTATTTATCTCTTGCACCTTTTACTAAGCAGGTTCCTTCAAGGACGCCCGTGCCGTTGGTTTTCAAGATACTTATCAAATCCTGCTTGGGTACTGAAATAGGTAGAGTTAAAAAGACATACAAAAATCCAGCAATAGACAAGTAGAAGAGAGACAAGGTAAATCTCGGTAAATAGTCTTCAGTTGGACTAAGCATGGTGTTTACCGCCAAAATGGTGAACAACGCGCAGGCCATAAACAAAGCCATTTTCATGAAAAAATCAAAGTTTGTCATATCGTTTCAGTTTTATGTTAAAGAAGTATATCTATATATTATACACCTTTTAATACAAAAAGTCAATAAACAAAAAGCCCTGAATCTCAGGGCTTTTTGGGGTTTTAATTTTATTGAGACTTTCGATTCTTGCCAGTTTTTCGGCGGGAGACGATGAATACGTTTGAGTATTTCTTTGGAGTTCTGGTCTTTCGTCCACCAGTCACCTTACCCCACATAGTCTTTGGTCGCTTGGTGCCTCGTCCTTGTCGGCCTTCACCTCCTCCGTATGGGTGGTCTACTGGGTTCATGGCAGTACCTCGTACAGTTGGGCGTATACCCTTCCATCGACTTCGTCCTGCTTTACCATAGTTTTCTAAATGGTGTTCTTCGTTTGAAACAGAACCGATACATGCCCAGCAATTTTCAGAAACTTTTCGAACTTCAGTAGAAGGCATTTTTAGGTTTGTGTATCCATCAGCATTTGCGACAACTTGAGCAAAGATTCCAGCAGATCGTCCTATCTTGGCACCGCCATCTTTCTTGATCTCAACATTGTATACAAAAGTACCAACTGGGATATTCTTTAAAGGTAATCTATTTCCAGTAGTTAGTGGTGCATTTTCAGATACTACGAACATGTCTCCAGCTTTTACAGATTTTGGAAGTACTACATAACGCTTCTCACCATCCTTGTAAACTGCAAGACCGATAAATCCTGATCGGTTTGGATCATATTCGATAGATGTAATCTTCGCAGGAATATCTTTTTTGTTATATAGAAAGTCCACATCTCGGAAAAGGCGCTTGTGTCCACCCCCCTTGTGTCGAGTAGTGATTCTTCCTTGATTGTTTCGTCCAACAGATCGTTTGAAACCAGAAGTCAAAGACTTGGTAGGCTTGGTCTTAGTCAAAACATCTCGGTAAGAAATGTTTGTCATCTGTCGTCGTGATTTACTTGTAGGGTTATATTTTTTCATCGTGGTTGTATTATATAAATTCTATCTTGTCCCCAGGCTTGAGGTACACAAGAGCTTTCTTACCAAGACCAGAAACACTCTTTCGTCCTCGCAGTGAATCAATCTTTCGTGGCACTGCTAAGATGTTTACCTTTACTGGCTTGACCTTGTAAGTTGCAAATACTGCCTTTGCAATCTCAGCTTTGTTAGCAGAAGTTTCCACATCAAAAGTGTAAACATTTTGCTCGTAAGCGAAAGATGCTTTTTCAGTAATTCGGGGTGATTTTAAAATTTTGATTATCGCTTTTGTCATAAAATTATTTTAGCCTCTTGTTTCGAAGAATTTTACAGACTCCGTAGCATTTTCGATCAAAAGATACTTGTGGTTAAGGATATCCAACGGATTTAAATTCTTTACGAACACGATATCATTTTGTGGAAGGTTGCGGAAACTTTTTTCAGCAGTAGCATTTCGGCCAAAGAGTGCAGTTAGAATTTTTGGCTTCTTGGAAGTTGCAAATTCTTTATAACCAGTTGCTTTCGAAATACTTTTCATGACTTCGACAGCGTCCTTGGTCTTCATACCTTTAAGAGCAAGTGTGTCTACGAAAATGATTTCACCATCTTTAAGTTTTCGAGAAAGTACAGAGAAAAGAGCTTGGGCACGCATACTCTTGGTGATCTTGCGCTTGTAGTTTTTCTCAGCAAGTGGTCCGTGAGTCACACCTCCACCTACCCAGATCGGAGAACGGGATGATCCGTGTCGAGCGCGTCCTGTACCCTTTTGCTTCCAAGGCTTTCGTCCACCTCCGCGAACTTCACCTCGGTCTTTAGTATCAGCAGTCCCTGAACGCTTGTTTGAACGCATGCCTTCAACTACTTGGTGAACCAAGTCTGAACGCCACTTTGCAGCAAACACTTTTTCTGGCAGAGATATAGTTCCTGCAGATTCCCCTTTTTGGTTGTAGATTTTTGCTTCCATGATATTTATTTACTTACGATTTCAACCAAGCTGCCTCGGACTCCTGGCACTGCGCCTTTCACCAATAGCAAGTTGTTTTCTTTATCTACTAAAACTATTTTCAAATTTTTCTGAGTGATTCTGTCAGATCCCATTCTTCCGGCCATGCGCATACCTTTTGGTACATGAGTTCGAAGACCTCCACCGATAGAACCAGGCTCGCGCTCAGAATGTTTCTGACCGTGAGTTCGTGGACCTCCAGCAAAGCCGTGGCGTTTTACCACTCCTTGGAAACCCTTACCTTTAGAAGTACCGGAAACTTGAATTTTGTCTCCTGGAAGGAATGTTGAAACATCGATACTGTCTCCGACTTTAGCTTCAGTCGCTCCATTATCCAATCGGAATTCTTTCATGTATCGATAGTTACCACCACCCATAGTGCCGAGCGCAGCCTTGCCGATTCTTTCTTTTTTACGAGTACCATAACCCACTTGAATAGCATCATAGCCATCCTTTTCCTTGGAAAGTATCCGAGTGACAGTCAGTGGTCCTGCAGAGACGATAGTCACTGGAATGACTGTGCCGTCTTCAGCAAAATACTCCATCATATTTTCTTTTTGTCCCAAAATAAACTTCATAAAAATGTTTGACAGAGATTACAGCATTTTTACATCTATGTCTACTCCGGATGGAAGAGACAAGTTTGTCAGCGCTTCTACTGTTTTTGGATTCGGATTGATAATATCGATCAGTCTTTTGTGGACTCGGATTTCAAACTGCTCTCGAGTGTTCTTGTAAACAAACGATGCGCGGTTTACGGTATATTTTTTGATTTCAGTCGGAAGTGGTATAGGTCCTACAATCATAGCGTCATAGCGAGTAGCTGTGTCGATGATCTGTTTGACCGAAGCATCCAAGATTTTACTTTCATAAGCTCGAACTCGGATGCGAAGCACCACAGCACCGTCAGCTTTCTTCTCTCGCTTCGGGGCGGATTTTGCTTTCTTAGGTTTTGTTTCTTCTGTAGCCATAGTGCTTCTTTAAATTACGAGTTATTAGGCGATGATTTTAGTAACGACTCCTGCACCCACAGTCTTGCCTCCTTCTCGGATAGCAAATCTTTGTGATTCTTCAAGTGCAACTGGAGTAACAAGCTTAACAGTTATTTTTACAGTGTCTCCAGGCATAACCATTTCCTTACCTTCTTCTAGGATAACTTCACCAGTCACATCAGTAGTTCGGATGTAGAACTGAGGCTTGTATCCTTTGAAGAATGGAGTGTGTCGGCCACCTTCTTCTTTCTTTAGAACGTATATTTCTGCAGTAAAGCTGTCGTGTGGAGTAACAGTACCTGGCTTTGCAAGAACCTGTCCTCGAGTGATGTCTTCTTTCTTTAGACCTCGGAGTAGTATTCCAGCGTTGTCGCCAGCCATACCTTCTTGCAAGTTCTTGTTGAACATTTCGATACCAGTAACAACTGACTTAACAGTCGCTTTGATACCAACAACTTCAATTTCTTCACCTACCTTTACTACTCCTCTTTCGATCTTTCCTGTTACTACAGTACCGCGGCCTTCGATAGAGAAGATGTCTTCTACAGGCATCAAAAATGGCTTTGCGATATCTCGTTCTGGAACTGGAATGTAAGTATCTAGAGCATTGGTAAGTTCAAGAATCTTCTTTGCCCACTCGTCGTCGGCTGAAGTAGCTTCAAGACCTTTCAAAGCAGAACCTCGGATGACTGGAGCTCCAGCACCGTCAAAGCCTTGCTTGGTCAATAACTCACGGATTTCTTCTTCAACTAGGTCGATCATGTCTTTGTCGTCAACCATGTCGCACTTGTTTAGGAAAACGATAATCTTTGGAACACCAACTTGTTTTGCAAGAAGGACGTGTTCACGAGTCTGAGGCATAGCACCGTCTGTCGCTGCAACCACAAGGATCGCACCGTCCATCTGAGCCGCACCAGTGATCATGTTTTTGATGTAGTCAGCGTGTCCAGGCGCATCGATGTGTGCGTAGTGGCGAGCAGCTGTTTCGTACTCGTTGTGGGAGATGTTAATAGTAATACCACGAGCTTTTTCTTCTGGAGCACCGTCGATTTGGTCAACACTTTTCATGCGAACAGTGTTACCTGCGAGGTTTAGACAATTTAGGATAGCCGCGGTTAATGTTGTTTTTCCATGGTCAACGTGACCGATGGTGCCCACGTTTACGTGTGGCTTATCTCTCTTGAAATCTTCTGCCATATATTTTTTTGGGTTAATAGTTAAGACTCAACATACGAGAACCAGTTGCTAAGGCCTAATTACTAACTAAATTAATACTAATAATAAAAAATTGGAACGAAAAAACTGCGAAAGTGCAGTTACCTCCATATTAGCAGATTAAAAATGAATGTCAAATAGGCTTTGAAGAAATAAAAAAAGGGTGGCATTGCTGCCTTCCCTTTTATCGATATCCTATCTTCTGCTTAACTTCACACGAGCAATACCTACAATTCTTTTCATTCTTACCCCACCAAAAATGCCCCTCAGTAAAACCTGCATATAACGCATAATTAATTGGCGCTTTAGTGATCAACCTATCTGGCCTCTCCTGGTCTTTTAATACTGAGTCCAAAAAATAATTTTTTTTGAAATTGAAAGAATTCCTTTTAATTTCACCTTGAAAACGAGCAATACCTCTCGTATCTACGATAAGCCCCTGTGTATAGCCAATACGTGGTTCGTCCACAAAATGGATTTCAAAATTACCTTTTTTTGGATTTTCAATATCCCAAGTGCCATCGATATAACTCTCTGAAAAAGGAGAAATGCGACGCAAAATTTTAAATTCCTCCAATCTAGCATAAGCATCTTCGTGGTCCACATAAGATCCAATACCCTCAAAAGACAATGAAAAATCGTATGGATAAATTTGCTGTAAAAAAAATCCTTTAGGAAAATCAGTTACAATAACTTCAAAATCCTTATCGAGGATATCATTTCTTAAAGCACCAACATCTCCGGCAAGTTGCATAAAATGTGACTGTGCTTCAAGATGTCTTCTACTAAGCAGAGAAGGTGCCCGCAAAGCTTTTTGTTCTAAAGAATTTGCAATATCCTCATATTTATTAAAATCTATGATTCCACTGCTAAAATCCAAAACATTTTCATGAATATGAATCCAATAAGGGCTGCTCTGACTTTCATAAAACTCCTTCTCGGATAAAATCATTCCTACTCGTCTACCTTTACAGGAATTACGTAAAGAATGAGAGTGGGCCCTTAAACCTCGTTCAGAATAAGAATCAAGGCAAGTGTCAACGACGATTATTTGTGTTTTCATTGTTTTGATTTTTCAAAGGGCCAACTACCCATTTTGTTTTATCCTACGCCAAAAAACTTTTTAGTCAAACCTCTTCACTTGCAAGCTATAGGGTAAACAAAAACCCCTCCGAGTGGAGGGGTTTTTGAGAATTTTATTTTCTTCCAGCGATAATAGTGTCAGCGACATTTTGTGGCACGATATCGTAGCGGACGAATTCCATAGTAAATGATGCACGGCCTTCAGTCATAGAACGAAGGTTGGTCATGTATCCGAACATTTCAGATAGAGGCACGACTGCTTTGATGGCCTTGTTCATTCCTCGATCTTCCATGCCATCGATAAGTCCTCGTTTAGAAGAAAGGGATCCAGTCACATCTCCCATGAATTTATCCGGTGTTACTACTTCTACTTTCATCATCGGTTCTAGAATCACTGGTCGAGCAGCGCGACATGCATCTTGGATAGCCATAGAAGCTGCAATTTTGAAAGCCATTTCGTTAGAGTCCACTTCGTGATAACTTCCATCCCAAAGGTCTACAGAGACATTCACCATTTTAAATCCAGCAAGAATACCGCGATCTAGCCCTTCTTTAAATCCTTTTTCACAAGGAGCAATATACTCTTGAGGAATAACACCTCCTTTAATGTTGTTGATGAATTCAAATCCTTCAGATCGTTTGACATTCTTTGGTAAATCTTCAACTTCTTCCTTAGTAAGAATTTCCATTGGCTTTACTTTGATCTTCACATGACCGTAGTTACCACGACCTCCAGACTGCTTGATGTACTTACCTTCTGCACCAGCTTCACCAGTGATAGTTTCTCGATAAGCAACCTGAGGCTTACCAACATTTGCCTCCACAGAGAATTCTCGTTTCATACGGTCCACGATGATTTCCAAATGAAGTTCTCCCATTCCGGCGATGATAGTCTCTCCTGTTTCTTGATCAGTTGAAACTTTAAATGTTGGATCTTCTTGAGCAAGACGATTGAGTGCCATACCCATTTTTTCCTGGTCAGCTTTTGTTTTTGGTTCGATACGCAAAGAGATAACAGGTTCTGGGAAAACAATTCGGTTTAGTTCTACTTCGTTGCCTTCATCGCAAAGAGTATCAGAAGTGATAGTATCTTTTAGTCCAACTGCTGCTGCGATTTCTCCAGCATAAACTTTCTTCACTTCTTCTCTATCATTGGCATGCATTCTAAGAATTCGGCCAATGCGTTCTTTGTTTCGAGTTCGAGGATTGTAAACATAACTTCCAGCTGCAAGTGATCCAGAATAAACTCGGAAGAAAATAAGTTGACCGACGAATGGGTCTGTCGCTACTTTGAAAGCAAGTGCAGAGAAAGGCTCAGAATCAGAGGCATGACGAACTACCGGTTGGTCGGTATTTGGATCGATGCCTTGGATCGGAGGAATATCTGTAGGGGCTGGAAGGTAGTCAACAACGGCATCTAGCACTAATTGCACACCTTTGTTTTTAAGCGCAGAACCAGCAAACACTGGAAAGATAGAGTTGTCGATAACACCCTTTCGGAGAAGTTTCTTGAGAGTTTGTTGGTCTGGAATCTTACCATCCAAGTATTCGGTCATCAAAACATCATCTACTTCTACAATTTTTTCGATAAGTTCATTGTGATATTTTTCAGCATCCGCCTTCAGATTCTCAGGTATTTCTTTTTCGACAACCTTATTGCCCATATCTCCTTCAAAGTAATAAGCTTTCATGCGAAGCAAATCCACTACTCCTTCAAAGTTGTCTTCAAGGCCGATAGGAATCTGCACACGAACAGCTTTTTTGGAAAGACGATCAAGGATGGATTGGTATGATCGTTCAAATGAAGCACCTGTTCGGTCTAATTTATTGATGAAACAAATACGAGGAACATTAGCCTCGTCAGCATAACGCCAGTTGGTTTCAGATTGTGGTTCTACACCAGCCACACCGTCGAAAACGACAACTGCACCGTCGAGCACGCGAAGAGATCGCTTTACTTCTACAGTAAAGTCGATGTGTCCTGGGGTGTCGATGATATTAAAACGATGTTTAAGAGCTTTGTTAGTTAAATCGTATGTCGGAGTCCAGAAACAAGTTACCGCCGCAGAAGTGATAGTGATACCTCGTTCTCGTTCTTGTTCCATCCAGTCTGTAGTGGTCTCACCATCGTGCACTTCACCGATCTTGTGGGATACTCCAGTATAAAAAAGCACACGTTCAGTCGTGGTAGTCTTGCCCGCGTCGATGTGAGCGATGATTCCAAAATTTCTAACTTTCTCCAACGGATAATCTCTTTCCATAAATAAACAATTCTAAATTAAGTATTAAAAAAGCGCAGGGTGCGCTCACGGATAATATACCTTACTACCCCATTTTTTGCAAACAAAAATCCCCTTACGGGGATTTTTGAATAAATATTTTAAATTTAAATTACCAAGCGAAGTGAGCGAAGGCTTTGTTTGCTTCTGCCATCTTGTGAGTATCTTCTCGTTTCTTGATTGCAGATCCTTCGTTTTTAGAAGCAAGAATTAATTCTTCAGCAAGTTTTAAGTGCATAGGTTGACCTTTCTTGGCTCGAGCTGCATCTCGGATCCAACGCATAGCTAGAGCAAGACGGCGTTCAGCACGAACTTCACGAGGAACCTGGTAGTTAGCACCACCGATTCTCTTGGATCGAACTTCAGTAAGTGGTCCTGCATTTTTCATAGCAAGATCAAAAATCTCAAGAGGGTTTGCATTGCCAGTCTTTTCTTTGACTACTTCGAGTGCAGCATACATAACCTTGCGAGCAGTTTCTTTTTTACCACTCCACATGATGTAGTTGATGAACTTCTCTAGCTTCTCTGAGTTGTACATGAAGTCTGGAGCTACGATATTTCGATTTGTTACTTTGCGTCGCATATTATTTAAAAATTAATTCTTATTTCTTATCGCCACCTTTTGGCTTCTTGTTACCGTACAAAGATCGTCCTTGTCGACGCTTCTCAACTCCTTGAGTATCTAACACACCACGAACTATGTGGTATCGTACTCCGATCAAGTCTTTCACACGACCACCACGAAGCATCACGACAGAGTGTTCTTGCAAGTTGTGCCCTTCACCTGGAATATATGCGGTTACTTCCATACCATTAGTAAGTCGAACACGAGCAATCTTTCGGAGCGCAGAGTTAGGCTTCTTTGGAGTAGTAGTAGAAACTTTAGTGCACACGCCTCGTTTGAAAGGAGCCGGGTAAAAAACCGGTCGGTTTTTTAGAACATTGAACCCACGCGCTAAAGCCACCGTCTTAGATTTACGGCTGGTCTTGATTCTTTTTCGTTTTACAAGCTGATTTACTGTTGGCATTTATTTATATATTGAAAACAAAAGAGCCCAAGGACTCTTTAAATAACACTTCCATAATCTACTACATCGCTTTAAAAAAAGCAACTATTCCCTCATTTAGCCTATATTAAGTCCGAAACCAGTGAGCAACGTATACAAGAAAGACAGAGCTGGAAAGAGTAGGTGTGAAAAGAAGAAAACAAATACAAACAAGAGTACTAAAGAGTAGCGCTCTAGAGTTTCGTAGTAACGATATGCCTCCCATGGTAAAAGTGAGAACAAAATCTTGGAACCGTCTAGTGGTGGGATAGGTACTAGGTTGAAAACTGCGAGACCTAAATTCACCATAACAATTGAAGAGATTATAAAATAAAATCCATCAGGCATTCCTAACCCCGCTGTTGCTCGCAGAGCAAGACCAAAGATAATAGCAATCAAAAAATTTGCCATCACTCCAGCTGCTGACACAAAAAATGTCCCCCACTTTCGATTTCTTAAATTATCCGGATTGTAAGGTACTGGTTTCGCCCAACCAAAGGCAAACCCAAAAGCAAAATAAAACAACGCAGGCAGTAACACTGAACCAAAGAGGTCTAGATGGTTCAATGGATTTAAAGTAAGCCGCCCAGCATTCCTAGCAGTTTTGTCCCCAAACCGCTCAGCCATAAAACCATGCGAAACTTCGTGGATTACCACTGACATTATGAGGATAGCTATATAAAAGACGACATCTATTGCGTTCATGTAAACTTTATGATAGCATGAAACGGTCATGGCGAAAATATGTGCAATAACAAATAAAGGTTCAGTTGTCGGAAACGGCTATTCCAACCGCACTCGTGCGACTAAGTTTAACCCTACCGGTAAAGTCCGAAAATATCCAAACCTTCAAAAGAAGCGTGTTTTTGTCGCTGAACTCGGTAAAAATGTAAACATTGAAGTCACTGCTCGCGGTATGAAGACTATCAAGAAAAACGGAGTCTACGCCACCCTCCTCAAGGCTGGACTAATCGAAGCAAAATAAACCAAAGAGAGATTAGAAATGAAAAAAGCCCCGGGCGAAAGCTCGGGGCTTTTGATTTTGGTAAAAACCAAAACCTATTCTTCATCTAATGCTTCCCAAAGCACATACGTACTAGGAGCCCAAATCTTGGAATCCCTCTCCAGAAGGTCAACACCTTTGATCTTTCCACCTTTCATCGATGTATAAATCCAGCAAACCTGACCATTCAAGAAACCAAAAATGGCAGGACGGTCTAACCCCAAAGCACAAGCAGCAATCCAACGTTCTACCAATACTGCGGGTGGAACACTGATCAATTCCAAATCTGTCTGGATTTGATTTTGTGTTTTATCTTCATGCAACTGAAGGAGATGGAGCGTGTGAGGATACAAATCCTTGGGATTGTAAAGGTCAATGACCTTCGCTCGAAAGTTAGGGCGTATGTCATGTGATGAACCATACTCCTCCATGTACTCCCTCATATCTCGGCCTGAGCCTGAAACGTGAATTCCCATTTGGATGGGCTTGTAATCTTGATGGGTTACCTTGTGCGGAATTTGTATTTTTCCCATGGCCTTATTTTGTTTAAAAATTATAGAATGTGCTATATATCAAAGAAAATATACCCCCTCGGGTATAGTAAAGTCAATAAAAAAACCCG
>CAYMIC010000005.1:0-23786 GCA_964390615.1 uncultured Candidatus Saccharibacteria bacterium
ATTAAAATTTTCCATTCCCCTATTTTAACATTTTATCTATTTCACTTGTAGCAAGAATAGTCCTTGTGAGTTATAACTAAAAAAGATCTTTATATTCTGGATAATTTTCTTTAATGATTTTTTGCCACTCAGCGGTTTCATTATGGCCACTTAAATCCGTTTTGGTATAAACCAACAGAACTCTAACTTCTCTTTTTTTATAGTCAGCAACTACAATACACCTATTACCAGAAGTTTTTGCGGATTCTTTAGTCCCAGAAACTCTGAACTTTGTCTTAATAAATTTTAAATCTCCAAGACTAGTTATCACTTCTGCCTTATCGGTTGAAAGCAATGCTTCTATACGCTCTAACATTTCTAAAATAGCTTGCAGGGTCAAATCCCAACTACTTTTATATTTCTTTTCAAAAGATTTTATAAAATGTCTCTCTGCAAAAGTTTCTATCTGAACAGAAAAGTTAGGTTCCATGACAGCATTAGAAAACCATTTCGGGATCTTCTTGAGTTATTAATTCATAAGGAATAATCTCGTCAGGCTTACACAAAACATAAGGAAGTTGATTGTGAGTAAAGTTAACAATTTCCTTAGTTCTCTTGTTTTTCCACTTATGACTTATTTCTTTCATTAGAGAAACTTCTTCCTTTGTTAGAGAGTTTATTTTTTCATTTATATTACTATCTGACTCACTAATTAAAAACATTTCTTTACCTTTATCATTCTTCCTTTCAATGTTTATCTTTCCACCTTCTTCTAGTTCATCTAATGCTCGAAAAAAAGCATCTGGCACTGGGCCGTATTCTATTTTTCTATACGGCATACCACTCATACTCTGGCCATGTTCATAAAACCATGCAAAATCAGCAAGATATAAAAGTTTTGCTAATTTTGTTTTTGGAACTTTATTGTCATCTTTATCAGTAAGTCTCATGCGTAAATAACGCAATATCATTTGTTTGTATTTTGCAATATCAGATATATTTCCTGTAAGAAGTTCATCTATAGTAATACTCATAAAAGAAGCAAGCTTTTGTGCTTCAAGGGCACTTAACTCTTGCTTACCTGACTCTATCGCTGTGTATGTAGGCCTTGATACTCCTATTGCTTTTGCTATTTGTTCTTGAGAGAGATTATTTTTAATGCGAAAATCTTTAACTTTTTGCATATACTTGTTGCTCATGCATCAAGTATATGCAAAGCATGTAAAAAAGTCAAGCGAAAATTGTTGATAACTTGACATATATAAAAGTAAGAATATACTTGGATTATGAGGAGTAGTAATACTGCTCATCTCCCGAAAGGGTTGTCTTATAAGGTAACTATAAAATATTATGGCCAACTTTTTGACTACTCTTCGTCAGTATAAAGATTTCTGCACTAGGTAAATAGCAAATTTACTGAAGCGTAATCATATTTAAAGTACTGTAAGTATGATTATCGATTTTATAGAATCAAAGAAAACAATTTATCGCTTGGGAGTAGACAATAAACAGATGTTTACAAAAGCAATGAGACTACTCTAAAGCAAGATGTAATAATCTTGTTAAGATACATATCTTACTATACTAATTTATGTCTTTGTGGTTGGTTCTACTGACTTGTAAATTTTGGGGTTCAAACAGTGGAGATATTACTCTTCACTGTTTTCCTTTTAAATCATTAAATCTTACAGTCTTTGTTATTAATTACTCTTTCTTTATGGATTTATGTTGAATGATTTATAAATACCTCATCAGAGTTTTCTTTAAAATCTTTTTGCGAGATTACTGTGTCGTACAAACCAATACCTTCGCCTTCATGTTTATTAATTCCAGAATATTCAAGACTAGAATCTTCATATCTCTTGAATTTATATACAGCATCATTCATCAAAGCACTGTTAAATACACCGAGACTAACTAGCATTTCAAAATCTTTTTGTGTTAATCCCGTAACCTTTTTAAACAAACCTGGCTCAAGTTTTGTAATAACATCCTTGAGTGTTCTTTCGCGATAGTCTGTAAGATACATAAAAACAGGTATTCTAGTTGCGAATTTTATCAATTTTTCTTGCACCTGCTTTCTTAAACTTTTATACTCCTTTTCTTCCTCAGTTAATTCTTTCTTCTCTTTTTTGTTTAGTTCTTTGTCGTTTGCTTCTTTTTTAATTTTTTCAATAGATTCAGATTTATTTATTATAGTTTCAATATCCTGATTCAAATTTCTAAAACCTTCAATGCTCATCAGGGCATTCATAGCATCTTTATTATCCATCAATCGCTTGAGAGTATTGTCATCCACATTGACCAATAGAGCAATTTCCCACCTACGAGCAAGCAGTGTTGCAGTTGTTCCACTCATCGCCATATCTAGTATTCCAGCTGCGTCAATTTGTTTCATAGCACTTCCGTCATAAGCTAAAACGGGCAAAAAACTAATAAATTCAGCAACTTTCGCTTCTGGATTATTTTCATTTACATTTAGTCGGCAACTATATTCTGCAATTTGCCGCAAGGCACGGTTTGGGGCAAAATCAAAAACATAACATTCATTTTTTATAACCTCTTCTTTATTTGGTGATTTGTTATCTGGATTCTTAATTGTCCACGGAGACTGCACACGAAAAGCGGCTTGGAAATAGGTTTCTGGTGTTGAACAACTACGGAGCATAAAGATTCCAGTCCAAGGTTTTACTGTCACACCCGTTAGGAGTTTTCCGCAAGTCAAAGTTATTGTTTTTGATTTTAAAGGATCGTCCATTTTCTCTAACACCGGTGGAAGTGCTTTTATGCCAATACCCGCGCCAGTGCCGGCAGCAACAATAACCTTATAATCTTTATAGAAGACATTTTGGTTTTTCTTCAATAAATTCGCCATCGCCTCACATGATGCAACAGAAGGCAAAAACCAAAGTGTATGATTGAGCACATTTAGAAGCTCTGCGTGAGAATACGGCATTGGAGGCTTTTTGGCGCCGAGTTTCAAATTATCAATGGTCGTTTCCAAGAATGATCCACGAATTAAATCTAGCCATTTTTGAACCTCATCTTCATATACAAATTTTGCTTTCGTACCTTTTCCTTCGGCTTTGAAAAATATATTTATATCAAATTCGTTAAATTCTCCCTGATTTGCAATATCAACAATAGAGTCCGGTAGTTGATAGGTCATCATTACCATTCGAGGAAGTGACACATATGGATTTGATCCATTTTTCTCATCCCAATACTCCTTGGCTTTCTGCTCATCAGAGTATGTCCAGTTATAAATCTGCTCCTCAATAAATTCACCTGAAGCAATGGCTCGAAAAGGAGTTCCAGACAAGTATAGATACGCTTGTGTTTTGATAGGCAATATTTTCTCATCAAAATCTTCCAATCCTTTACCTTCTGCAAATTCTTTTTCCTTTTTATCTTCGGCTTCAAAAAGCTCTTTAGCATTTTCTCGCCAAGCCCCATAGTGATACTCATCAAAAACAACACAATCCCATTTTGTATCATGAACCCATTTATTTTTTGTTTTTACTCCGCCTGTGCTTTTATTTTTTCCCAAATAATCTTGAAATGAACCGAAACACACAAAAGGTTTTTTCTCATTTATATCTTTATGCCAAAGTGTATTTTCTGAAGCAGAGACAAATTGCCAGTCTTTAAAATCTACATGGTCTTTCAAATCATCATCCCATGCATTTTCAACTGCTGGCTTAAACGTCATTACTAAAATCTTTGTCCAGCCCATCTTTTTTGCGAGTTGATAAGTCGTAAAAGTTTTTCCAAAACGCATTTTAGCGTTCCAAAGAAAGTGAGGTGTTTTGCTTGGATTTTCATTTTTATAACTTTCAAAATATTTTGCTGTTTTTTCTACTGCCTCCTTTTGTTCTGGACGCATTTTAAAAGAGCTCGTTCTATTTTCTTCTATGATTTTTTTATCTCTAACACTTATCAATGCTTTCTCGACATCCTTGATACTACATTTAAACCACTCTGTTCCAATGTGGGTGACCTTTTGTATTTTTTGAGAAACTAGGGCACGATGAATATCATGATCAGTAAAAGACGAACCATCATTTCTCATTGCGGATTCTTCAAAAACAATCTTGTACTCAACACCAATAGTTCTCGCTTGTTCGGCAATTCTGACTCGCACATCTCTTTCACTATAACCAACCTTAAGTAACCCTTTGTGCGAATCAATGCCCACAAGCTCGTAGGCGTATATTGTTGGTTTTATATCTGGTTTTGGTGGAAAAAAGTCTTTACTCATAAAATTAATTCATTGGGCGAATCATGGATTCGATAAATTCAATTTCCTCCTTTGTTAATTTGTATTTCTTATACAATTTTTCATCAGTCCATGATTCAGACCAGTCCTCAATCGGAACAAAAGCAAATACACTTTTTGATATATTTTGAGTATTTTTTATTAATGCCAACATAAACCTAAAAAATTTTGTTGATACATAAGAAATCAAGTTCTCAGCTTCTTTTGTGTTTTTTACAGTAGAAATAATTAAATATGTTTCAGTGCATACACTATTTTTACCCGCAATCATGGGTTTACTTAAAACAGAATGTGGATATTCATCACCGCCAGGACTTGCCTTGGAAACAATTACCTTGATTTTGTCGATCAATTCTTTTCCTTTAGTGATATCATCCTCATTAATATAACCAGTTCTTTGTTCTATGGTTCTACTAGAACGATCACCCCTATAAAGTTTAACTGTTTTATCTTTTGATTGATTTTTACTATATTGATCAAAATTAGATGGTATTCCAAAAACATTCCTTGAACTAACTAATTTATCCATCGTTTCTGGATTTGATTTCAAAACCTTTCTAAGAATTTCAATAGCTTGGTTGTATCTTACAAATGTCCCTACTCCCTTCTCTAATAAAGGTCGTGTCGTAACAGAAATTTTATCTTTAATATGATTGAAAATTCTAGAATCTCCCTTGTGTTCCTTGTCCCATAGAAAATAACAAACTCCTCCTCGAATATTTAATCCAGGAAAACAATCTGAGGTCTCTGGAAAGTCATGGATGACAGCAACTCTTTTATCATTTAATATTTTTTCTCTAAAATCATCTAATCCTTTTCCTCCAGAATACCATCTTGCTGGAATAATCATCGCTAAATAACGAGGAGAAAGTTTAATCGCTTGCTCTACAAAATAATGATATAACGGTGTCGCACTGCTTCCATCTCCGCCCGCATCATTTAATTGATATGGTGGATTGCCTATAATTACATCGAATTTCATATTTTTAATTTTATCAGGTAAGTTATTATGAATAAATTGATAAGCGTGAGATTCGAGCCCTTCCTCTCGCTTATATTCCGACTGACTAGCTCCACAGAATGAACATCTTCCGTTTTGCCAATCATGATTTGTTTTATCAAAAAAGATATTTCCGTTTTCGTCGCTAAAATTTGCAATTGAATATTTTCCGTTTGCAAATTTTGAACAGTATAAACTTCTGCGAGAGAGTAGTGAAGTAAGTTCTGTAATGCCGATTCCGAAAAGTTGTTTATTGTATATATGGTTTATCCTCTTTTCTATATCAGGAATTTCATCTTTCAATCCTTCAAGGAGTCTTTTGGCGATTTCCCGCAAAAATACTCCTGATTTACATACAGGATCTAAAAAAGTTGCATTTTTATCTTTCCAAATCTCTTTTGGTAACAAATCCAAAATTTCATTGGCTAATTTGGGTGGAGTAAAGACCTCATCGCTACTTAAATTCGCGAGGCAAGAAAGTACGTCTGGATTGTAATTATTTTGTGTCGGCATAATCAATATTTAAATAATGGACTAAGGGAAATTCTTTTACGGGCATCGGAGAAAAGACAGCTTCTCCTGTATCAGAAACTTCTTCGATTCTAAATAAACTTTGCATACCTGCTTTTTCAAATCCCGCAAGATCGGCAAATTGAAAATCTCGTCTTTTTATTTTTGAGCCATTCACTAAAGACCATTCAGAAAAAATAATGTATTCTTTTCCATCCGATTTTTTAAGAGTTAGGGCGTCACCTTGCAATATATTTCTATTCAAAATAAATTTGAGGCTTTTCCTAAAGTCATCCTTGCTTTTATCTTTATATAATTTTGTATATAAATCATCGACATTCTTATAAAGTCGAGCAATACACGTTTCAACATTGTCCTGTAGTAATTCCACTCCATAAATACTACTAACTGCAAGAAGAGTCATCCTCTCAAATTCCGTCTGAATTTTTTTGTATTTTTTTTCAACAATATCCATTTTTCTTTTTAAAATCGGAGCTAGGAAATTGCCATCGCCACAAGCTGGCTCTAAAAAACGAGATTCAATCCTTTCTGTCTCATTTTTTACCAAATCAAGCATATCGTTCACGATAAAATCAGGAGTAAATACTTCCCCATGATCTTTTACTCTTTGTTTTGACTTTATTTGCATATTTTTATCTCCCCCGGAGCCAAAGGTTTTTAAGCTCCTCTATTTCATTTTTTAATTTCTGTATCTCGTCCATCCCGTGCGAAAATTTAATTAATAAACTTTTACTTTTAACCCTGTCCGCTGATTTTCTAACGGGACAAGTGCCCTTATTCTACGCTTTTTTGCTCTAAAAATAAAGCTGTCTCGACATTGGTCGGGGCAGCTGTGGAAAACTATTGATTTCAAGACAAAACATGCTATACTATACCCATAACGACGAAAAAGGTTCCGAACGGCTAACTGCCTAAGGAGCCTTTTTCATTTCTATCTTTCGCCTCACATCTTTATAGTCTAAAGCTGAAAAAACAGGAGCACCTAGTTTTTTATATAGTGAAGAAGCTCTCTGTGCATCAGGGAAAAGAACTTTTTCAAGCTTCTCTTCTTTAATTAAAAAATCTACCAACTGTTTATAATCGCCATCCCCTGAAACAAGTACAACTTTATTAAAATCTTCTTTATAATAAAGTTTTTTCATAACATATAAAATCAAATCAGAATCAACATTGCCTTTCTTCTTACCAAGCATTAAAGAAGTGTGTTCTCTGAATACTAAAATAAAACCAGAACTCTGTATTTTCTCATATAAAGATTGTTGAGATTCATCAAGAAAACCTAAAAAATAGAAAGCTTTTGATACACCATATTTTCGTTCGAGATAAACACGGAATCTAGAAAGATCTATCTTCCAGGGATCAGAATCTCTTTTTGCTGTACCCATGTACAGATTTTGTCCATCTATGAAAGCATAATTATTTACACTTTTATCCATTGCTATAATTCTAGCACTTTTCCATTATTTATCTAGTTCGCTTGTAGACAAGCATTTAGCTCTTTAGTCTCGGTCCAACCGCACTCGCCAGTAACCTGGCGTTCACAGATAGCTGTTTTATAGCAAGCATATTCTGCTCTGTATTCACAAGTAGAATAAGCGGCACCATCCGCTTTATCAGTGCAAAGTTGATTACTACAACCCCCAACATAACACTTTGGTGCCATATCGCCGTCATCAACTATCACGGGCTTGTCTTCTCCTTTAGTCGGAGAATGCGGAGGCAAAGTAATTTCTTCAACTTCCCTCTGCTCCTCAAAAAAAACATCACCTAATGGTGTATGGCAAGAAAGAGGCTTTGTTTTACCGACAGGATATACAGCTTCTCTGCATTCATTAAAATTAGCAATATTTAATGTCTGAAAATAAACCAAAGTATTTTTGTCCGGAGATTCTAAAACCAATTCATCATCTAAAGAAAATTTTAAACTCGTAGAATCTAAGAATTTAAAAAAAGCTTTATCTGAAGTAGCAGTCTGTCCACAACCAAGTTGAGTCATAGGCAAATCTTTATTTTCATTAAAACTTAAATGATTCAAATTTAATTTATATGAAATTTCAAAAGAATTACAACCATCAGTGCCTTTGAGCTTACCATCACTAAAATGAATTAAATAATTTTTCCCAAAATTGGAATTAACTGTTTTTTCTCCATTTACTACAGTCTCTTTCCACGCCCAAGTATTGCCAACAACTTCGTAAGCTTTCGGAGAATTTTTAAAATTTTTAAAATATGAGAAACAATAAATACCACCAAAAATTAAAAGTACAGCAACCAAAACAACAATTTGTGATTTTTTAATCATATAAAATAATTCTACGCTTTTCATGAGTATTTATCTAGCTTTTTAGAATCTTTTCTTTCTTGACAAAGTAGTAAAATACATGCTATAATATAAAGGTATAATTCTTTAACTTAAACCAATACACATGAAAAAGAATACTTTCTTTTTGCTTGCGACCATGTTCGCAATTTTCTTTTCACTACCCTCTCATGCCCAAAGTCAAAGTGATGACCGTTATAAAAAACACATCACTGGCGGATACAATGAAGAGATGATACCAGATCCGGTTTTAGTACTTCAGCAAGAATTGGATAATTCAAACATTGCTGATTCTACAAAGACAGAAACCAAGGAGCTGGTGTACCAGCTGTACGGCGAGCAAAACATCATCCGCTTCAACGGCAGTGATCCTATCTATGCCGTAACGGTGGAAAAACACCCCGGAGAACTCGCCAAACTCTGTAAAGAACTCGGAATCTCGGCAAGTTACGAAAGCAGAATGGAGAAGATTGTCTTGCCTCTCTGCAACCAAGGAGTGGTCCTTTTCGGGAAAGAGACGGATCCGTATTTTCTTGAGGAAGACATCGTCGACCTCAAAAAAAATTATGGCTCTTACTGGGACTGTTATTTTTATCGCGGAACACAAGAGCAAAATGCTAAGCTCATCCGCAACATAAATGCCAATCGAGATTTATTTCAAGATGGCGCATTGGTTCCCGGTGCATATATGCACTGGAAAGTAGTTGATTGATTACAAAAAAAAATCCTGATTACAGGTAGACATTTCGACAAAATCGAAATGTCTTTTTTTATTTTTAGAAGATTTTACAAATATCGACCTTCGATAAATAAAAAAGCCCCGCACGTAAACGTGCTGGGCTTTCACTTCCTCCTTTTATTTTTTGCGATTTTATATCGCTCTTATTGCACTCCAGAATACGAGTGCTGCTAAAACAAGTGGTGACAACAATATGCCTATGCAAACCTTGACCCAAGTTGCAGGTGCAGAGCCAAAGTTTGTTCTGCAGTAATCGTTAAAGTCATTGTGAGCACCAGGTGCCTCAGCAAATATCCAAGTTGTGTTTTTGAAAATTTGCAAACAAAACCTTCCGAAATAACTAACGAAACCCCGGAGGATATTAAGTCCCAAATTTAAAAGCACCACTGCAGGGTCACCACCGTGACCTTTTTTATTTGCACTCATTTGTTCATCGTTTTATGATGTGAATTAATGTACTTATTACTAGTACATTATAGCATATTTAGTATTAAAAGTCAAGGTATAAATTTACTATTCTTCTATCACTAGCAACTTCTTGGGATGAGTGTGGCCGTTCACAATACGGACTTTGGAGATAGGGATTTTAAAGTGGAGAGATACTAGCTCGAGGACGCGGGCATTGGCGAGGTTTCGCTCGGCTTTTTCTTTGACCGAGATCACAAAATGATCCGGCTTTTTCTCAGTCAGTTTTTCTTTGCGCGCTCCAGCGGTAACTGTGACATGGATATATCGAAGCATAAGCCAATCTTCAACTAAGCCTTATCTATTGAGATGTAGATATCATCAATAATTTTATTGATATCAAACTTGGCTCGCTCGGATAGGCATTCGGATTTTTGAGGCTCATCGTAGTTATAACATTGCGAAAATTTTAAAGTAAATTTCAGAGTTAGTGTCGAGGCATTTAAGTTTGCAAGATATGTATATGTCGTATAGGTACTACCCGCAGCCCCTTCTGACATCTCGGTGACACAATATTCATTTTTACCCATAATCACTTTTTTAGTTATACCTCCCTCTTTTATTTCACTACCAGATTCTACGCACACAGGTTCCCCTCCCGATACAGTATATGTCGGTGGCCACTCTACAGTGTGGATATATTTCGTGCCTAAATCTAATGGAACTACAAGAGGAGTTTCTTCTAGAACTTCTGTGGGCACAACATTGGAAACCAGGAGAAAGAGATTGCCCCACCAAAGGACAAAGGAGATAATAAATGAAAATGTTATCTTCACTTGCCAAGATGTTGGCAAAAGCTCGCTCGACTTGCCTTCCCTTTCTCTTTGTAATAAAAACGGACTTACAGAAAAAGAAAGGAAGATTCCATTTATGATCATAAGACAAGCGGAGATGAGATGAATCAGGATAGTTTTTTCTAAGCCATAATTTCTGTAAAAAATAAAACCGCCAACTACAGCCAAAAACATTCCGATCCAAATAAGTGGCTTGGTGACTTTGTGTGTGCGAGTAGTGGCTTCGGTCCAGTACTTTGACTTGCGTCCTAAAAATCCATGCAAGTCTATCACCGTCACGGCTCCTAGTCCTATCACAAACCCAGCTAGCATTACAAACAGTCCAAATACATCCAAAAAATGAGGAGTCATGTTATCGATTCAAATAAGTTATGGTTAATTGTAAAACTGTAGCAAAAGATACCCAAAGTAGATACGGGATTTGAATATAAGTGATCCATCTAGCAAATGGAAAGATGACTATCATCGCCCAAATCAAAGTGCTCAAAACCAAGAGGATGTCGACACCGGCTAGTAAATTATTTTTTAAACCAAACTGCAAATAAGTAAAAATAAAATTAAAAAATAAATTCAAAATAAAAGGCAAAGCTACCAACCAAGGAATTTGTTTTTGATAAAGCATCATAAAAACTTTTCCAAAGGAAATAAAGATCAATACATAAAGCACGCTCCAAACCGGGCCAAAGAGCCAAGAAGGAGGAGCCCAAGACGGTTTGATAAGTGTGGAATACCAGTTGTATGAGTTCATAAGTTTATATTTTTTTATTATTGATAATATTCTCGATTTCTATCAGGCGATTATATTTACACAATCGCTCTTCTTTGGTGAGCGATCCAGCTTTGATATATGGGCAAGCGAGTCCGACAGCGAGGTCTGCGATAAAAGTGTCATCCGTCTCTCCGGAGCGATGTGATACAAATGGAGACCATCCCTGTGCTTTGGTCAGCTGTATGGCTTGTATAGTTTCTGACAATGTCCCGATCTGATTTAGTTTTATGAGCACAGCATTGATAGCCTTTTTCTCAATAGCCATATTTATCCTAGCGACATTAGTCACCGTCAAATCATCCCCAACGATTTTGATCTTCTCTCCTAGTTTTTGAGTGATGTCACTAAAACCTTGCCAATCTTCTTCCGATAAAGGATCTTCGATAAAGACAACCGGGTATTTCGAAACTAAATCCTGACACCAGAGAACCATATCATGAGTGTCTTTTTTAATTCCAGAAGTTTTAAAAAAATAATTACCGTTTTCATAAAACGAAGTTGCAGCGACATCGAGTCCGAGTTTTATCTGTTCCTTATCAAAACCTGCATTTTGGATAGCCTCCCCCAAGATATCCAGGGCCTCTTCATTCGAAGCGAGTTTCGGTGCAAAACCACCTTCATCTCCCAGGGTCACTTCATATTTTTTATCCAATAAAATTTGTCGCAGACTAGAAATCACCGCGCCACTTGCTTCTATTTTTTTATAAAAAGAATCAAAACCTATCGGCACGAGCATGAACTCTTGGATATCTAGACCGCTGTCGGAGTGTTTACCCCCGTTGATCACATTGAGCAACGGCTCTGGCATTTTAAAATCTGTATTTCCAACCAAATCCCCTAAATATTCATAAAGTTCAACTCCATTCTCCTTTGCACAAGCTCGCGCAAAAGCCATAGACACACCCAAGATAGCATTGGCTCCCAATCTACTTTTGTTTGCTGTGCCGTCTAATTTTATCAACGCTTCATCTAAAGTATTTTGCTCAAAATCCTTATCTTGCAAAAATAAATTTATCTCAGTATTTACATTTTCAATCGCTTTACCTACTCCTTTGCCTGCATACCTATCCATATCCAAATCTCGCAACTCCAGTGCTTCCAGACTTCCTGTACTTTTTCCAGATGGAACTTTAGCTTCACCGACTGCACCACTTCCAAGTTCACAAGACACAGAAAGTGTAGGCACACCACGAGAATCAAAAACTTCTTCAGCTATAACTTTTTTTATTTTTGGCATTTTATAAAAGATTTAATTTTGCATCCTCCGGCATATGCTTTTTCGCTTCGGTGATTATCCTATCCATCACCCCTACGGCTTGAATCGGATATTTCCCTATCGTAGTCTCATCTGAGAGCATCACAGCGTCTGCACCTTGTAGTATGGCAGTATCAACATCTGTGACCTCGGCCCGAGTAGGCTCATCGTGCTCTATCATAGAGAAAAGCATTTGTGTAGCCACAATCACTGGTTTATTTAATTTTTTCGCAATCTTTATTATATTTTCTTGAACAAAAGGAATTTGCTCGAGTGGTATTTCATTTCCTAGATCTCCTCGCGCCACCATGACTGCATCAGCAGCCATGACGATTTGCTCTAGATTGTCTAAGGCGATTTTCCTTTCGATTTTGGCAATTATCTTTTGCTTACCACCTAATTCATTGATAACTTTTCTGCATTCAAAGATATCCAGAGCGCTGCCAACAAAAGATACAGCAAAATAATCGACTCCGTGCTCCACTCCAAATTTTATAAATTCTTTATCATGATCTGTAATAGCCGAAACCAAAGTATGATCATATGTATGCCCTACTTCTTTTTGGATTCTTGGACCAGGTAAATCAATAATAAATGGAATATATTTTTCAAATTCTTGCTCCATTTTTCGCACTATCGAGATAGTATCCATCCTGGTATTCAAATCTCCCCAAGAAAAATTCAACCGCGCTACATCCATACCATTCTCAATCATGGCTTTTAGAACCTCGTGCTTTATCGAAGCCGGGCCAATCGAAGCGACAATTTGTTGTCTTAGTTCTTTCATAATTTTATGCTGGTACACTTGATTGTGTTTGGCGTATTTCTTTATCGATCATATGTCCCGATTCATCCAAGTCATAGATAATGATAGCTCCAAAAGGTATTTCGACATGACCGATATCACTATCAGAGATATTTTCAATATATTTAGTTATCGATCGCAAAGAATTTCCATGCGCCACCACCAAAACATTTTTTCCTTCTTTCACTTTCGGCAAAATATGGTCTATAAAATAAGGCGTAGCACGCGCATAAACCATTTTCAAAGTTTCTCCATGCGGTATAGGATAATCCCAGCCTCGATGCAATTTTTGATACTCTTCTTCTCCTAACAATTCTTCCATTTGAAATTTATTTTTTCCAGTATAGTCTCCATAGTCTCTTTCATTTAAGGCCGCATTGTGTTCAGTGGGGACTTCAAATCTCTTGCAGACATTGAGCATGCAAGAGAGTGTCTCGATCGAACGAACTTGCATCGAAGCAAAGGCACAGTCGATGTTCAAATCTTGGAGCAAGAGTCCCATGTCTTCCGACTTCTCAAAACCATAAGGAGTCAGGTGCATATCACGAGACCCGGTCCATTTACCTTGCTTGTTCCACTCACTTTCATGATGTCTAGCTAAAATTAATTTTCCAAGTTTTTCTGACATATTTTTATTTATTTACTATATTTTTTGGTACCTTACCTTCAAAAAAATCTACGATATCTTGCCCCACGATTTGCGCCATCTGCTCTCTGGCATCTAAGTTAGCCGAAGCGATATGCGGAGTCAGGATTATATTTGGTAGATCTACCAAACCTTCGACTAATTTTGGTTCAAATTCAAAGACATCGAGTCCTGCCCCTGCGATAACTTTATCTTTTAGTGCATCTCGCAGTGCAGTTTCATCCACCACTGGGCCGCGGGAAGTATTGATCAGAAAGCTCGTAGGCTTCATCAAAGATAATTTTTCTTTGTTGATCAAATGCTTAGTAGAAGGTAAAAGCGGTACATGCAAACTGATAAAGTCAGCTTGTTTTAAAACGTCATCTAAATTTTGGGAGTACACTGCTCCGTATTCTTTTTCTAATTTTTCATTTTGGGAAATATCGGTATACATTATCTTCAAACCTAACCCTTTCGCATAAAAAGCTACTTGCTCACCTATCCTACCAGCTCCTACCAAACCCAAAGTCTTACCTAAAAAATCAGTACCTAGGAAATGCATAGGCTCCCAGCCGACATATTTACCACTTCGTACAAAGTGGTCTGCTTCTACTATCCTAGAAGATAGAGCTAGCAAAACTCCTATAGTGTGTTGAGCTACTGCCAGGGCCGAGAGTGGCGCTGGAGCGTTGGTGATGGTGACACCGTAAGCTTTAGCATCTTCTAAATTTATATTATCAAAACCAGTGGCATAATTTGCAAATATTTTTACACTTTTTGCTTTTTCAAAAATATTTTTATCGACAGTATCAGTAAGTAAAGATATCACACCGTCGTATTCTTTCTTGCTCAAGAAATCTATTATCTCTGCTTGGGTAAGTACTCTATCAAAAGGACTAATATCAACCTCAAAACCATGTTCTTTTAAAATGGATATAGCATTGTCGGGAATTTTCCGAGTTACAAAAATATTTTTACTCATAATTCTATTTTATCACAAAAGCTTGACTAAAACAGGCTATTAGCCCAATATTTAACAAAATGTTCACAATCATCAAAATAGCTTCCCATGGAAAACAGTAACAAAATCCTCATGTACACCATCGCCTTATTGCTCATCTTATTCTTTATTCCAATGATTGGAATCACACTGGATTTCTTCATCCACAAAGATGAGTTACAGACTTTCATTGCAGCATTAGCTTCTGGAGTTAGTGCAGTTATCTTAATTCCAATAGCGGAAATAGAAAAAGAATACACACCACGCTGGTACGAAGATCCAATCTGACAAAGGCCGTCCTACTTATGGATGGCTTTTTTAATCCCAAGTATTGCCTCGACCGTGGTGTCCAAAGCGAGCAAGGTCGGCATACTTTGCATTTTTTAAATCTAGGTGTTCATGAATACCTTTTGGGGTCAGATCGTATCCCGAAACTGGAGTTTCTTTACCATCCAAAAACGCTGTCGCCATGACTGGCTCTCTGATGCCTATAGCGTAAGCGAGGTGCACAAGTACTTCTTTTGCAGAATGTTGACGTAGCAAGTCCACAGCGATCCTGCGGGCCATATAGGCGCCAGATCGGTCTACTTTGGTATAGTCTTTACCAGAAAATGACCCACCACCAACACCCACTCTAGGACCATAGTTGTCGATAACTATTTTTCTACCAGAGAGCCCAGTGTCTGCATCAAAACCACCCAAGGACCACTCTCCTGCTGGGTTGATGATATATTTTTCAGAATTTATCTTTTCTTGTACTAGTTTCAGGAGTTCTGGGGTTTTAGTATTTTGAAAACTCGCCACAACTGTCGTGATTTTCATCCCGCCTCCTTCGGATTCGGGCCGGCTCTCTACGGTGACTTGAGTCTTGCCATCATATGGATATACAGCATAAATTTCTCTACATAAATTTCGAGCAAGTTCGTATTCTAGTGGCATTAAATTTTCTGTATCATCACATGCATAGCCCACCATGATACCCTGGTCTCCCGCACCTCCAGTGTCTACTCCTTGAGCGATCTCAGGACTCTGGCGCACTAAATTTACGATGACTTTGTATTCCTGATCATCATGCTTGCCAACAATGTTTTTTACTTCAGATTCAATGTCTACAGTGGATAGTGAGGTCACCTCGCCGTTCACGACCATAAGACCATGTCCACCCATGACTTCGATAGCACAACGAGAAAATGGATCACCAGCTAAAAATTTGTCGAGCAAAGTATCGGCGACTATGTCGCAGATTTTATCTGGATGTCCAGGACTCACAAACTCAGCGGTTTTTTGCATAGATTCAAATATAACACAGATAGTGTTTTATTAGAATTCACAAATTTGGACACACTGCATAGTACAAATGGTAGCCTCAGGATTATTGCGGCAAGCGGATGCGCATTCATTCCAAGTACCTCCGATAGATGAGCACATAGCTCCATCTACACCTAAACATTCATCATAAGAAAGGTCATAAATACCACCAGACTCTGTACAATTTCTTGCTCGTTCAGCTCGGACTTTAATTTCCATTTCTGATGATATATTGTCAATCGGACCCATCTCATCGATTTCTCCCTTCACCTCGCCTCCTTCTTTTAACTCTTTCTTAGGATCGCAGTCGAGGCTCGGTCGCCATTCTCCTCGACAAAATATTTCTTCTCCGACAGTAGCACTAGGTACAGATAGCAAAGTTGCTGTCGGCTCCACAAGAGTGGAATCTACTTTTTCTTCAATTTTCTCTTCCTTAACTTCAATATTCAAATCAGAAACTTCTTCGGCTTCTTTGACTGGAACCTCTTTTACTTCTTCCACCACTTTGGTACTTTCTGTTTCTTCTACTGTGGTTGGTTCTGATTTTATGTCTTGATCTTCTTTTACTTCTTCCGGTACTGTAGAATCAGCCTTGCCATCCACTGTGATAACACCATCTACTCGTTTCACTACAAGATTAGCGTCATCACCCAAAATAACCAAAAGTTCTTCTTGAGCTTTTTCAATAATCTCTGCGCTTTCTTTATCGTCAGACTCTGTTACTAGTTTGGTCAAATTATTGAGCGCTACTTCTACCCCAGCATTTTCTTCTTTTGAAAATTTAATAGTATTCACTTCGCTCTCAGTACCATCTTCTGGTGCTCGCACCAAAACTGTAGTTGCCTTGGCAGCGGATAGGGTTTTTACTTCAACTACTCGCTCTTCAGCAAACTTCAAACGAAGTTTATCTTTTTCTTCCGGAGCAGCAACTTTAATTTGAAAATTCTCCACTGCTAGGTCAAGTGAGAAAAGTTTACTACCAGGTACCGCATGGTCTGAAGCTTTGATAACACCCGCACCTCCTCCAAATACTAATAGAAAGAGAGCCATGGCCACAAAAGCAAACTTGCGAATTTGAAAATTAAATATAGAGATGTAGGAAAAAGTATCTGGGCTATTCACCAAGTCCAAGTGTTTTAACAAGACAGCATTCCAAATCGATGCTTTATCATCGTCATTGAGCTCTCGCAGTCTTATATTTTTTAATTTGTCTTCTAATTTATTCATAAATATTTCCTAAACTTTCTTTCAATTTTTTTAAGGCGCGATGATGAAGTACTTTGGCATTGTTTTCTGTCAGTCCGAGCATTGCCGAAATTTCACCAAATTTCATGTCTTCAAAGTATCGCAATTCGAGCACAGTTCGTTCGTTTTTACTAAGGTCACCTAGTCTAGCTAGTAGTGTTCGGTAATCCTCTTTTTCTTTTTCATCAGCTGGAATGTCGTAAATCTCTTCGAGATCGACTTTACCGCTAGACCTATTTCGAGACTTGATCAGCTCTCTTCGCGCTATCTTAAACAGATAAGCAAAGAAGTGCGCGTCACTCATATAGGTAAACCGTGGGAGAGTCTTCCAAAAGGAAGAAAATATCTCCTGGCATATGTCATGCGCTTCACCCTTATCTCTAATTCGTAAAAGAACAAACGAATATAAGCGGTGTATCGTCAAATCATAAATTTCTTTAAAGGCAGAATCGTCTATCTTTGCCCTCTCTATCATTTGCTCCAAATCCATAAAATGACACTATTTATATGCCGATTTCGCGGCAAAAGGTTACAAAATATTAATTAGATGACCTTTAAGCTCAAAATACTGCCGTCCTTGTCCAATTCGTATGTAAATGCTCGTTTTTCCTCCATATGTCCATCTTCATACACTATAAATCCAGTCTTTTTGGAAGTATCTAGCGTAGAACGGAGATAAAACCAAGTTCCACCCAATGTCGCAGGTTTTGGAGCTAAAGTAGCGATATTCTTCTTGAGATATTCTTTTACCGCCACCCTCTCATCGAGCATCTTGCAATCTACATCATTTAAAGTAAGCCCATCGACATAGGCAGTGCCTTCACCAAAAACAATCTGAATTTTTTCAAAGGCTTCCACGCCTTCACCAAAAGTATGCCAGATAGCGTCTATGGTACGAGACATGGACATCTTGTCGACTGGTGTCACAGTACCTTCGTAAGCTCCTATTTTTTTATCTTTCTCAGCAGGCAAATAATTTATCTCGCCCATAACTATGTCCTTGTCTAAGGACATTCGGATATTATAATCATCCTCCATTGCATTTTTAGGATCACCAATGACTTTAATATATGCAAAGCAAAGCTCAATAACATTTTTATTTTCATCTTCATTCACCACAACTGAATTTTGATCAGAGAGGCCGTCTTTAGTTTTATGTTTTACCCCAAACACAGAAAGAACAAGGGCCAAGAGCAACATCAAAACCAAGATGCCATTTCGAACATTTTTATTTGTAATGTTTTTTTCTGCCATAAATTTATTATAGCACTTTTATGAGGCACAGTCTGCTTTCTCGTACACTACTCTAGTCGGAGTTTGAGTTTTGTCTGGCGCCAAGACACCCTGTGTATCTATCAAGGGATAACGTAGTTTTACCAAATTTACACCTTCCATCTCGTATACTTCTTCTTCGTACTGTTCTGAACCTTCAATAATATAATCAAAGATCAAAGTTATTAGCCCATCTCGCTCACTACCTGTGAGAGTTCCCTCATAGCCATTTGTCATATCAGGTCCGGCTTGAGTGCCTCGCTTGGTACCTACAAAGTTTGTGCCCATTTGCTCTAATGCTATATATTCATCAACTTTGTATGGACCTAAAGCGGTAGCGGCTTGGTGTCTTTCATAGCAAAGTTTTTCGGAAGTCGAAGTTTCTACCACAGGTGCATTTGGTATTTTCTGTTTATAATCCAGATACATAAAATAAAGTATTAATAAACATAGGATTCCGCAGGTGATAAGTATATTTTTTTTCATATTATTTTAAATAACTATCAAAATAAATTGCATGGCAAGTATAGCCACCTGGATTTTTAACCAGATAATCTTGATGATAGTCTTCGGCTTTATAAAACTTAGTAAAAGGTTCCAGGGTGGTAACCACCGGGTCCTTCCAGCGACCACTCTCATTCACAATTTTGATAAACTTTTCCGCTATCAATCTCTCGTTTTCGTCTTGGTAAAATATTGCGGAGCGATACGAAGTACCGACATCGTTGCCCTGTCTATTTTTTGTAGTCGGATTATGAATTTGAAAAAAGAAATCTAGAAGTTTTTCGTATGTGGTGACAGCCCGATCATAGACTATCTCGACAGCTTCTGCATGACCTTCATGATTCTCATAAGTAGGATTTTCTACAGAGCCGCCAGTGTATCCTGCATCAGTGTCTACTACTCCTGGTTGCTTCCTAATCAAATCCTCAAGGCCCCAGAAACACCCACCAGCAAAATATGCTTTCTTGTAGTTGTTATTTTCCATCTTCTTTTTGAGCTAAATCTAAACATACTGAATTCATACAGTATCGTTTCCCTGTACCCGTAGGACCATCATCAAAAACATGCCCTAGGTGAGAATTACAATTTGCACAAACTACTTCTGTGCGACTCATGCCGTGCGAAGTATCTTCAATATTTTTTACCGCACCAGGGATGGCTTGATCAAAAGAAGGCCAACCAGTACCAGAATCAAATTTAGTAAGAGAGGAAAACAAGGGATTACCACAGACTTTACAATTGTAAGTGCCATCGCTTTTTTCGTGAACATATTTTCCAGAAAAAGGAGCTTCAGTCCCCTTTTGCCTTAAAACCTCATACTCTTCGGGAGTTAATTTTTGTTTTATCTCATCTTCAGTCATGGATTGATTATAGCACCTTCTGGTATTGACTTTCTAGCCAAAAAGGTATTTAATTTGAGTTCAAATTGATCTTTCACAATAAAACTCATAATCATGGAAAAAGTCAAAAATCTCTTTATCGTCCAGAATGGATACTGTCGATTCAATTCCCTCAAACTTTCCAATAAAGGGAGGAGGAAAATGCAAAAAGCCTCAGATTTCATTCTTTCTTGCACTGGAGAGAAAGAATTTACCATTATCTATGATAGCAATAAACCGTGGATTGCTGAATCAGCTGTCATTTTGCCTGGAACATCATTTTTTGTGCACCGATTCGAATCATTTATCAGATTCAATGATAATGCGAAAAAAATGATCGCCTTCATTGACAAGAAAGCGGAACATGAAAATGTGATCTTGATTACAAGCAATCCAGGTGTTATGGATCTCATCAATGAGCTCCAGAAAACCAACCTTGAAATGCAATCATTTTACAAAAAGCTAGACAAAGCAAAGTTTAGCAAATTAAAAAGTGGCAGATTGTCATTCGTAGGCATACCAAACAAAAGAATTAAAAAAGGTATGGACAGAATACCATCATTCACTTTCACAAAAAAAGAGGCAAAAGTAGCATGATGAAATTGATCGGAATAAAAGGTAGTAAGGAAATTTTCTTACTACCTTTTTTTATTTCCCCTTATTTTGTGTTATGCTGAAATTCTAAAATAATGATTACGGAAGCAGATATTTTTGGTAAAAAATTATTAGTTATCGCAGCGCATCCAGATGATGAAGCTTTTTTAGCTGCGGGCACTATACATGAAAATGGCAAGCGAGGAGGTACTACGGCGCTCTATTCGGCAACCATCGGCGAGAAAGGTAGCGCTTATGTAGATCCACACACCACAGAAGCCGAATTAAAAACTATCCGTAAAAAAGAACTCGAAGATGCCGCAAAATATTTAGGAATACAGAAAATTATTCTAGATTCTTTTCCGGATCGAGATCTAGAACATCAAGGATCGGACCTGAAAAACCGAATCGAGGAAGTAATCAAAGCAGAGCAACCAGACTATATCCTAGGCTTTGGTAAAAATGGCTACACTGGACACAAAGACCACATGATCATAGGTGTACTAGCCAAAGAACTCTCTCAAAAACTAGGTATCCCATATCTGGCCTTCTGCCACCCACCAAAACATTTGTTTGGTGATATCTCTAAATTTTTAATCAACAAGAGGGCCAAAGGAAATTACTTTGACGAAATCGAAAACGAAGAACCAAATCTAACGATAATTGTCTCTCCAGAGATAAAATTAAAAGCTCTTGAGATATACCAAAGTCAATTTCCAGGATTAGACCCTAGAAAAATTTTCCCTGCAAACATTGCCGAGCTTCTCCTAACTAACGAATATTTTAAATTAAACTAACCTCAAGCCGAAAGGCCCTCTCCGGAAGAGGGGGCCTCATGGTTTGGATTTTCACCACAAGCAAAAGAAGAAATATTGCGACAGTTTTTACACTTCACTTCCACTGTACCTTCTTTGAAGACACCTTTAAACAATAGTTTCCCGCAGGAACAACGATACTCTTTTAGATTAGATTGTTGCATATTACCCTAAGGTAACAGGGAGTCTAGCATCCTCTATTATTTTATTAATAGATTTATCGACCCACACCAAATCACACTAAAATTATACCACTCTATGCTCTAGATGCAAGATTCTGCTTTAAACACTGCAAGCGGGCTAGAAGTATCGTAAGTGACCTTGGTCATGTCCACAAACTTTGTGCCAGTAGAGTCCACATCTCCATAGCCTCGTACAAAGTCACTGCCTACTTTTTTGAAAGCAACCTGCATCACAGACTTCATACCTTCAGAGTTGAAAGTATAGTCCCCAACCAAGATGTCATCGTTGTACGTACCTACAAATGTTCCACTAGAACTATCCTTCTCGAAATTTTTAAATGCGAGAGTACCAGCTACGTTGAGCCCTTCTTGATTGTCGATACGAAGCGTGTACACATCTTGGCCAGTACGCATAGCATAACAACCTTCTATACCAGTAGATGCAGTGGGCGTAGTATCTACTGGAGTGTTAGTGTCACTCGGACTAGGGGCATTGGTTTTACCTGCGTAGATAAATGTCCCGATTATGATAATAATTGCGATAATCGCTACGATAAGTGATGGTTTCATAAAATTAAAGGTTAGAGCTGTTAAAACGGGAAAAACCCGTAATATGATTATACCACGGATTTGGGTGTAGCATTCGAGAGATGCTGACTCTTACGCTCGCTTTTTTGCCAACAAAACTTTCTTCGCCGCCAATCGCTTCTTGGTCTTTTTTGATCGACGAGATGGAGTCTTAGGTGATAAAGTTGTACTTCTTTTTGCCATGGGTTTTAGTATACCAGTTATTTTTTATTTTCTCCAGAAGCGAGGAGCTCATTAACACTTTTCAAAAGCGCCGTGATTTTTTCATGAATAGTCTCTATGTTCTCAGCATCCTCTCTACGCATCTTGTCTTTATTCATCAGTGTCGTCTCAGTGAGCCAGGATATGCCGGTCAGTGGTGAACGCAGATCGTGTGTAGCGACTCGGAAAAGTTTTTCTTTCAACGCTATATATTCCTTCTCTCTCCGTCTCAACAAAAAACCAATAAAAATTAAAATCAAAACAAATATTGTAGAAATAACCGGAATAGACATGTGGGTATATAAATTTCTAAAATATCTATCAGCACTCATATCCATGCCGAGTACTGCTATGACTTTTCCATCATGCTTGATAGACACTAGAGAAGTAAGCCAACTCCCCCACCGATCTGTACTAAATTCTATCCCTTGATCTTTTAACCCTCGAAGTATTTCTAAATCCAACACAGTAGCTTCGTCATAAATCTGTCCTGGTGGCGAATAATCCAAAGATGTATCAGACTCCGAATCAGCCAAGAAAAAAGCTTGCTCATCTTTATAACCTAAGAAATAAAGAAACCGGATTTCTTCATTGGTGGAACGAATTTGTTCCAACTTATTTTTTAATGACAAATATACAGGACTATTTAAATCCTCTTCACTGCCAGTCAAACTCGCGATGTCATTCACATCAAACGCTAGAGCTATCGAGGCTACATCTTTCAAGAGAGTATTTTGAGTATTGCTTGAAACTTCTTTATACGTATAGAAAGTTGCTAATATACCTACCACCAAAACTACTGCTATGATCACATAGTAGTACCAAGTGAAAACTTTACTCGTTGGTTTTAAACTCATTGTAGTAATTCTTTAACCTTGGCTAAAATTTCTGGCGCTGAAACTTCGGATTTTTTTAGAAACAGTGAAGGGTGGTCGCGGTGGATACTGTCTATTACTTCCCCATCACCATCGAAATTTGTAAACAAAACTACGGGCACAGCTCGACCCCATTCTCCAGAACTTCGGATTTCATGAAGGACATTGATGCCGTCTACTTTTTCCATTTCTATGTCTGTGATTATGGCGTCTGGTTTTTCAGTTTTTACTTTCTCTAAACCTTCCTTGCCATCGGAGGCAGAAATGACTGTAAAATTCTCCTTCTCAAAAAGCAAAACCAGAGACTTTAAAATCATCTCATCATCATCAATAATTAAAATCTTTTTTTCACTAAAATCCATTTAGGGTATTATAGCACTAAAATGATTGTAAAAAGCTAAAAAATTGGTATACTCGTCATATTGGGGTATCGTCTAACTTGCCCCGCCTCGTCCCGCTAAGCGGGACAAGCGGGGTGAAGTAGGACAGAGATTATATGGCCTTTTTATATATAATCAAAAATGAACATAATAAGTATTATGTAGGAATCACTGAACTTCCTGTACTAGAAAGATTACAGAGACACAATAAGGGTGATGTTAGATCAATAAAATCTGGTAAACCTTGGAAGATTGTACATACAGAAAGTTATGTTAATATGCGTGAAGCTCGTGCAAGAGAAAAGCAGGTGAAAAGCTGGAAAGGAGGAAATATGTTTAAAAAGTTAGTTTGTGGATAATTTGGGGTATCGTCTAATGGTAGG
>CAYMIC010000006.1:0-12412 GCA_964390615.1 uncultured Candidatus Saccharibacteria bacterium
TCCAAGAAGAATTATTTCACACCTTTAACACCTTCTATGAAAATAATAAACAAATTATTTTTTCTTCTGACAAACACCCAAACTACATTCCAGAGCTAGCAGACCGTCTAAAATCTCGCTTTGCCGCTGGGATGATTGTAGATGTTTCAGAACCTGAATATGAGTCTCGTCTAGCAATCTTAAAAGTAAAACTAAGAGATCAAAACATAGAACTCGAACCTGAAATAATCGACTATATTGCCTCATCAATACGAGGTAATATCCGAGAATTAGAGGGTAGTTTAAATATTATAGTTTGCCAATATCGCTTGAAAAATAAGCCTTTAACGTTGAATGAAGTTAAAAATATATTAAAGAATAATATTAGACCTAAAAAAACTGTGGCAATTAAGGATGTTGTTAAAATTGTTAGTGACTATTACAACCTAGAAGAGTCTTCTATTTATGAAAAAACCAGAAGAAAAGAAATAGTAAAAGCTCGTCAAATGGTTATGTATGTACTCCGAGAAGATTTTAATGTTTCTTATCCACTTATTGGTCAAAAACTTGGAGGTAAGGATCACACAACTGTTATTCACTCTTATTTGAAAATAAAAACAGATTTAAAAAACGATCCACAATTATTACAAGAATTAGAGGCACTGCGAGTAATGTTTAAATAGTGTGAATAAGATGGGATAAGTTGAGGATAAAAAATAAAAGTTTCAGAGTTAAAGTTAAGTAGTGGGGATAAGTAGATAGTTATAAGACTTTAATTAAAATTTAAAAAGTTAAAACCACCCTTATAAATAAAACATAAACAAGACTTATCCACTTATCAACACCCCTAATAGTATTAATAGATTTTATATATAAGAAATAAACATATGAAGATAGAATGTGATATCCAAAAAATAAAAAGTTCTATATCCTTAGTTGAAAGAATAACTGGTAAAAATTTAACCCTACCAGTACTAAGTACAATACTTTTAATTGCTTCTGGAAAATCTCTTAAACTTCGAGCGATAAATCTTAGTCTTGGAATTGAAGTAGAAATACCTGCAAAAATTGAGAAGGAAGGAATAGTAGCAATCACTGGTTCAGTTCTTGCTGATACTTTTTCAAATGTATTTGATGGTGATTCTGTTAAACTTGAAAGTGTTGATGGTAATCTGTTGGTTCAAACTAAAAAAAGTAAAATAAAACTAAAGGGTCAGGCTTATGATGATTTTCCTACTATTCCAATAGTGGCAGGTGAGAGTTTTGAAATTGAATCTAAAAAACTTATCGATGGTATTAAATCAGTTTATTATAGTTCTTCTCCATCTGATATAAAGCCTGAAATTTCTAGTGTGTATATGTATTCCAACGAAGATCAGTTGATCTTCGTATCTACTGATTCTTTTAGATTAGCTGAGAAAAAAATAAAAATGAAAAATTTACCAGAAATTTCAGGAATACTTATTCCTTATAAAAACATACCTGAAATTTTAAGAGTGTTTGGTGAAATAAACAATACTCTTAAAATTTGTTTTAATAAAAACCAAATATCTTTCTCTTCTGGAAATGTTTATTTAACATCTAGGGTGATTGATGGAGTTTTTCCGGATTATCGCCAAATAATTCCCAAAGAATTTAAAACCGAAGCCGTAGTCTTAAAACAAGATTTATTGAATGCTTTAAAACTATCAAATATTTTTTCAGATAAGTTTAACCAGCTGAACTTGTCTATTAATGTAAAAGAAAAAATATTTGAATTATCATCTGCAAACAATAATATTGGTGAAAATAAAACATTTTTAGATGGAGCTTTAAAGGGTGAGGATATTGAACTATCTTTTAACTATAAATATTTTTTAGATTGTTTCCAATCCATTACTACTGATAGTATTTCTATTAAACTAAATGAATCCACTAAGCCCATTGTAGTTTCTCTTGTGTCTGATAATTCCTTTCTTTATTTGATAATGCCCATGAATAGATAATGCGAAGCATACAAGACCTTTTAGAGAGGTTTAAAGGCATTCTAGACACAGAGTCCTCCAAGAAAGAAAACATTATTGAAATAATAAAAGATAGTACTGGAATAATTCTTACCTCTCAAGAATTGGATGTAAAAGCAGGAAAACTTTTTTTAAAAACAAAACCTATTTTTAGAAGTGAAATTATACTTAAAAAAGAAAAAGTAATGAAGGCTTTTATAGAAGCTTTTGGAGAAAGATATATTAGAGATATTGCTTAGTTTTCAACCTGAAAGGAAACCGAAGACTGACCCTTGTTGTAAGAACTATCATATAAAACAAGGGTTAAGTTGTTTGTCTTTTTTAAGTTATCAAGTTCACTTGGTACAAAAGAGAACCTAAATGGACTCTTTAAACTATCTACAAATACTCCGTTTATAAATACATCAACTTTTTTAAGCGGTAGTTCTCCATTGTTTTCTATTCTTAAATTTATTTTATCATCTTGTTTATATATAGTGGTTTCGTTTGGTTCTAATATAGAGACAGTTGGTTTGTTTATTTCTGAATGAATACCATCAATTTCACCAGGTACTTCATTTGGAGATACTATTTGATAACTTCCCATGTGTTGTGACCACCAGTTTTGTACAGGAACCTCCCAGTTGTAGAATTGTGGATTAGATCCTGGGTTGGTTGGCGGAGGGCCCATAACATCTTCTCTATTAATCCAATACAAGATGGTATGAACATTGGTTACAACTTTCTCTTGCCTGGTTTCTTCTGGGGTAAACTCTGTAGCTAAATTTCCAGAAACAGTGTCTATAACAAAAGAATCATTTCCTTGCCAAAGACCTCTAAGAATTGGTTTATATTTAGCTGGATCAAAGTATAAATCAGGTTCTTCAAAATTATCCGAAGGAAGTTTAGCTAATGCTTCTTTCATAAATTTATTCCAAATAGGTCCTGCTAGAGCGGAACCACCTTTTTTCATAGGTTTATTGTCATTATTACCAGCCCATACTCCAACTACAATAGACGGGCTATAACCAATAGTCCAAGCATCCTTGTTGCTGTTTGTGGTACCAGTTTTAGCTGCAACATCATGACCAGACACAACCAAAGAAGAATTAGCTCCAAATGTCGGAGTTCGAGCTGTGTTATCAGAAAGAATATCTGAAATCATAAGTGCTGTGTTTTTTGGTAGGATTTCTTTTTCATCTTGAGTGAATTCTTCGAGGATTCGACCAGCATTATCTTCTATTTTTAAAATCCCAGTATAGGGATTTCTTTTACCATCATTAGCAAATACTCCGTAAGCTGAGGTTATATCTAGTAGGGTTACTTCACCACCTCCGATAACGAGAGTTAAACCATATCTATTTACATCAGTAAGAGTGCTGATACCCATATCCTCAGAGGTTTTAAGAGAGTCTACAAGTCCTGAGAGATAAAACAACTTAACTGCTGGTATGTTGATAGATTGAGCTAGTGCATTTCGAAGACTCATAGGTCCACGAAATTGACCATCATAGTTGTCAGGGTGATAGCAGTTTGCACTTCCTGTTTTTGGTTTGCCATAAGGATCACAAGAAGAATTAAATTCAGTTGGCACGTCAAAGAGTACAGTATCGGGAGTAAATCCTTTATTGAAAGCGGTGGCGTAAATAAAAGGCTTGAAAGATGAACCAGGTTGTCTTTTGGCAGTAGCCACATTGAAGTTGCCATCGATATCTTTATCAAAGTAATTTCTAGAACCTATCATAGTGAGTATTTGACCAGTTTTTGGATCAATAGCCACTAAAGCTGCATTTTCTCCGTTCCAATCTTTTGCGTTTGCTAAGGCTCCTTCTTTAACTATAGCTTCACCTTTTTCTTGAAGTTCATAGTCTAGAGTGGTGGTTACTTTTAATCCACCCTTTTCAGCCATATCAGCACCATACTTTTGCTCTAGGTAATCTTTAATAAAAAATACGAAGTGAGGGGCTCGAATATTGCCAATAGTTTGTGGTAGGAAATTTACCACTTCAGCGTGAGCTATATCGTATTCTTCTTTGGTTATAAAGTTTTGATCCAGCATTCGAGAAAGTACTAGATTTTTTCTATCATCAAGTAAATTTTTATTTTTTCCATAAGGAGAGAGTCTAGTAGGAGACTGTGGAATTGCGGCTATGTAAGCTGACTCAGCTAAAGTTAGGTCGACTGGATCTTTACCAAAATATGTTTGACTAGCTTCCTGTACACCGTAAATATTTCCTCCGTATGGAGATTCGTTGAGGTAGTATTCTAATATTTTTTCTTTAGGCATAGAACGGTCTATCTTTACTGCCAATATCCATTCTTTTATTTTTCTGATCGGCGTTCTTTTTGAAGTGAGTAGTGTGTTTTTCACTAATTGCTGAGTGATGGTAGATCCTCCTTGGGTTCGTCCACCCGGAAGAATGTTTGAAATAACAGCTCGGATTATAGAGGTGATACGGATACCGTTGTGACTATAGAAAGATGAGTCTTCTATGGCGACTGTGGCATTTTTGATATTAGTGCCCATGTTCGCAAAAGTGATGTCGGTACGTTTAACTTCGTCAGCCAAAGTGTATAAAAGTATTTTTCCAGTACGGTCATAAATTCTAGTAGAGTTGGCAACTTTTCGGTTATCAAAAGAGCTAAAATCGGGGATTTTTAAAGATGAGACCCAGATGATCATAATTCCAGCTAAAAATACCGCGATACTCATTAAAAGCATCAAGGTATTTTTAGATATTCTCCTAGGAAGTTTAAATTTTTTCCATGTTTTCTTCGCCTTTTTCCAAATTCTTATAGCGATTTTATGTATTTGCTTCATTTTTACATGATAACAGAAAAGACCTTTTTTCGATAATAAATTTTCAAATTACTGAGCAAAATGCTATAGTATTTTCCATATGGTAGATGAAAGTATAAAAACCAAAATTGATGAAATATTCTCTCGTGGAGTTGGGGAGTTTATCGACCCCGATGGTGCTTTTCGTAAAAAACTTGAGACTAATCCCGAGAGTGTGGTTATAAAATTTGGTATGGACCCAACTCGTCCAGATATTCATTTAGGGCACGCAGTAGTACTTAGAAAATTAAGGAGTCTTCAAGATATGGGATGTAAGGTTATATTTTTAATTGGAGACTATACTGCTTCAATTGGCGACCCGACTGGTAAAAACAAAACTCGACTTGAACTTGAACAGAAAGAAATTGAAAAAAATATGAATACTTACTTGACTCAAGTAGGTTCTATTTTGAAATCAGATTCAAAAGTTTTTTCTTGGATTCGAAATTCGGATTGGTTTACGTCAGTGACTGATCTTCACCCTAGTGCCGGAGTAAAAGTTAATTTTTCAAGAGGCAATCGGATGCTTGGAGTTTTTGATGGAAATTCGTTCATCGGTAAAGCACTTTTATTTGAAAGAACTAGAATGCAGCTTTCAGTTTTGAAAAACAAATCTGTTCACAGTGTGTCGCTTGGATTTTTACTCAACACCTTGCGTAAGGTAAGCCATAATCGATTAATGGAGCGAGACATGTTTCAAGATCGAGTAAAAAATCAAGAAGAACTTTATATGCATGAGATGATGTATCCCGTTTTGCAAGGCATTGATTCGCATATACTTGCCAAGGTGTACGGATCCTGTGATTTAGAAGTTGGTGGTACTGATCAACATTTTAATATGTTGATGGGGCGGCAAGTGATGGGTATGTATAATCAAGATCCTCAAGCGGTTCTTTCATTTAAAATTCTTGAAGGATTGGACGGCAAAGAAAAGATGTCTAAAAGTCTTGATAATTATGTAGCTATTACTGATGAACCAGGGGATATGTACGGAAAAATTATGTCTATTCCAGACTCATCAATTGTAAATTACTACGAGCTTTGTACTTTTACTTCGCTTTCTGATGTAAAGGAAATTGAAAGAAAATTACAAGATGGAAAAGAAAATCCAAAAGATTTAAAGATGAATTTAGCTAAGCAGATCGTTGCTATTTACCACGGTGAAAAAAAATCTGAAGAGGCCCAGATGGATTGGGTTAAAAAGTTTGAGAAAAAAGAGATTCCAGATTCTGTTGAAGAAATAAAAGCTTCTGGATTGCTCATGGAAACTCTCGTAGCTGGGGGAGTAATAGAATCCAACTCTGCCGCACGAAGACTTTTTGAATCAGGTTCGATTCACGATCTCACTGAAGATAAGAAATCCGACCAAAAAGACGAGCCTATAGTCGGGCATGTTTACAAAGTAGGTAAAAAGAAATTTATTAAGATTGTGTAATAAAAAATCCCACCTAGGTGGGATTTTTTATTTAGTGAAAGTTTGATTCGTAAGGATCTTCATCATCCTCGATAGGAAGCTTCTCAGGGCTTTCTAGATCAAGGTCATCGTCTAGGAGATCATCATCTGCATGACCACCAAAATCTACATCCACTACCTCTTCTTCATTTTCGTTGTCCATATATTTTTAAATTTAAGTTCTTAAAAAACGACCACATAAAATAATTCAAAATAATAATTTATTATTTTGTACCAAAATATACATTGGTTGGCAATTTAGGGCTGTGGATAAAGTTAACGAAGATGTGCAAAAGCAGTCAGTGCGACGGCAATAGCATCTAATTCATCATCTGATTTTTTATTTTCATCTATATCTACCAACATCTTTACCATTTTTATCACTTGAGCTTTATCGGCTGAACCAGATCCAGTAGTTGCCATCTTGATTTGAGGAGGGGAGCTTTCAAATATTTTCAGCCCGGCTTGTTTAGCTTCGTATATCACTACTCCGCGCGCTTCAGCCACATGCATTACTGTTTTTTGGTTGGTATTTAAAAAAAGAGTTTCAATAGCAAGTACTTCAGGCTTGTAAGCTTCTATAACTTTTTTAACTTGAGTGCCTAAAAGTAATAGTCTTTCAGCAAATTCTAATTTAGCCGAAGTTTTAAAACACTCTGAAAAAAGTACCCGTTCCTTTTTATCTCCTTTATTTTTTTCTAACACTGCAATACCGAGTCTTTCAAAACCTGGATCTATGCCTAAAATAATCATGGGTACATTATACAATACCTCGCATTTTTCCTCCCCTGCGAAGGGGAGGTGCTTTGGCTTTGCCAGAGCGGAGGGGTGCATACCCCACTACTAAATTCACCCCCTCAGGCGCCTTGCGCCAGCTCCCCCTTCGCAGGGGGAGCGAAACTCACCCGAGTTCCTCTTTTATTTTCTTTAAAACTTCTCCAAGATTCTTATCTACATCATTGTTCCAAAATCGTAAAACTTTTATATTTAGAGAATCCATAAAACCATTTCTTTCTTGATCATATTCTTTTTCTGCTAAATGTTGTTTACCATCTAATTCAATTACTAAACTTTTTTCTTTACAGTAAAAATCCACAATATATGAACCAATTCCATGTTGCCTTCTAAATTTAAATCCCAACTTTTTATTTCTTAAGTAGGACCAAAGTTTTTCTTCCTGTGGAGTTAAATTTTTTCGCAACTCTCTTCGGCGTTCCAGAAGTTTTGTTTTATTAAAAACCTCGTACATATATAAATGTTACCACTAAATATGTTAGAAGTTTTCCTCCCCTGCGAAGGGGAGGCTAGGTGGGGTGAATTATGATTCTTCACCCCCTCAGTCACTAAAGTGACAGCTCCCCCTTCGCAGGGGGAGCACCTACTAACAACCTATAGTGGGTATTCAAATCCCAAATGCTCATATGCCTTCTCTGTAGCTACGCGTCCCCGAGCGGTGCGTTCAAGGAGTCCGAGCTGGATCAAGTATGGCTCAATCACTTCTTCAATAGTTGCTTCTTCTTCGGATAAAGCTGCGGCCATGGTTTTGAGTCCCACTGGACCGCCTTTGAACTTTTCAATCAAGACTTCTAAAAACTTTCGGTCCGAAGCGTTGAGTCCAATCTCATCAATTGCGAGCATATTAAGTGCACTTCGCACAGTTTCACGGTCGAGTTTTTTATTATGAACTTCGGCATAATCACGACAGCGTTTTAAAAAGTAGTTTGCAGTACGGGGAGTAAACCGACTTCGTTTTGCGATTTCATGTAATGCCTCAGCATCTAGTTCGGTTTTTAAAAGTTTACTAGATCGTTCGACAATTTTACCTATTTCTTGATCTGAATAAAACTCTAGTCGGAAAACTCCACCAGAAAATCGTGAACGAAGTGGAGCCGAGACTAGTGCTACTCGAGTAGTCGCTGCAATCAGAGTAAAAGGTGGTAAGTCGAGCTGGATAGTACGAGCGGAAGGACCCTTGCCTATGATGATGTCGAGGACACCAGACTCCATAGCAGGGTAGAGGATTTCTTCTACCATTTTGTTGAGTCGGTGGATTTCATCAATAAAGAGAATATCACCAGAAGAGAGATTTGTGAGTATGGAAGCTAGGTCACCTACTTTTTCTATAGCCGGACCTGAGGTTATCTTTATTTGCCTTCCTGTTTCGTGGGCTATTAGGTGAGCAAGTGTTGTTTTACCTAGTCCTGGAGGTCCATAAAACAATAGGTGTTCTGGGATATGGTTTCTTTTTGCTGCAGCTTCTAGTAAAATCTTCACATTTTCTTTGATGTGTTCTTGGCCTATGTATTCTACCCAAGAGTTTGGCCGTAAGGCCTGATCTAAGTAGGTTTCATCAGTGTTTTTTGGTTTTTCGTCTATAGTACTTGACATTACATTTAGAATATGCTATATTACTAGTGTTAACAGTTTATCAACAGGGATTACACACCCTAGTTAACAGTATAGCATTTGTGAGTTTATACATCATAGTATAATTACTTTGTAAGAGTTTTGAGAGAGAAGGCATTAATCTCTAAGCAATCAGCCATCGGTTATACAGGTTTGCGTAGGACGTTCTGGTACTTTTATTAGATCACTGGAACTATCCTTCAAGAATTTGTTACTTTCTGGGCTAAAGCCCTAAAAGGATTGTTTAGAGATTAATGCTTTTTTTATTCCTCGTTTAGATCAACCACGCTTTGCACTTCTTCCATAGAAGTAATTCCATTTAGAATTTTTACAATACCGTCTTGGCGCATAGAAAGTATGCCCTGGGTCTTGGCTACTTTTTTTAATTCTCGTTCACTAGGATTTTCTGGCATTATTTTTTCAATAGCCTCATCCGTCTTGATAGCTTCAAAAAGTCCCATACGGCCCTTGTATCCAGTCATGTTGCATTTCTCGCAACCTTGTTTGGTGAATACTTTATAGTCAGTACTTTCGCTGATTTTATATTTCGCTAGGTCTTTACCTTCCTCTTTCATGCCGTCGATTATTTTCTTTATAGTTTCTTTTTCAAAGTCGTTCAAGACTTTTTCTTTTTTACAAAATTGGCAAAGTTTTCGAACCAATCGCTGAGCGATAGAGAGGGAGAGTGCGGAGACTAAAATCTTTGGATTGATACCTAGATCGATCAAGCGGGGGATGACACCAGCGGCATTGTTGGTGTGGAGTGTTGAGAACACCAAGTGTCCTGTGAGAGCTGCTTGCACTGCAGTCTCTGCAGTGTCGTGGTCGCGGATTTCTCCGACCATGATCACGTCTGGGTCTTGGCGCATAGCAGCTCGTAAACCATTTAGGAAAGTGTAGTCTTTTTCATCTTCGACTTGAGTTTGAGTGATTCCATTTAGATGGTACTCGATCGGGTCTTCGATGGTGATGATATTTATTTCAGTATTGTAAATCTTGGCTAAAAAAGCATACAGCGATGTAGTCTTACCAGAGCCTGTCGGACCGGTGACTAAAATCAGGCCATTTGGTTTGGAGATTTCTTCTTGTATCACTTTAAAAAGGTAATCCTCAATACCGATTTCTTCTAGGGTGATTTGAATTGATTTTGGATCCAAGATTCTCATCACTATTTTCTCACCATAAGCTCCAGGCACTAATGATGTACGGATACTAATTTCTTCGTCACCTTCGATGATAGAAAATCTACCATCTTGGGCATTGTTGGAAGTTAGCTTCATCCCAGATAGAAGTTTGATACGAGAGTTTAGGAGGTTGTATAAGTCTACGTCAAAAAAGTCTACATCTTGGAGCACACCATCGAGACGAAGGCGCAACCGAGCGTCACTCTTTTCTCGTTCGATGTGAATGTCGGAAGCTTTGATGGCAATAGCACCAGCCAAGATGATTTCGAGCATTCTAGAAACTTTATGAATCTGATTATCTGTCTTCAATTCTTTCATCAACCGCTCTATGTCTTGCATGTGGCGTATTTCTTTAGCGGTATTGCGAAGTGTTTCTCCGGAAATTTCCAATCCTCCCTGCATAGCATTTTCAGCCATCGATAACTCTAAGTAGCGTTCCCAAACTTTTTCAAGAGATGCCAAGGATGCCATGTAGAAAGTCGGTACCAACCCTTGGCGTTCCAAGTCTTCTTTTAATCTAATGATTAATTCTGGGGAAGGGGAACGAACAGCAATGAAAATATTTTTTCCAGATAGTTTAAATGGAGCAACTTTGAGTTCACGAGCGTCAGCTTCGGATATGGATCGGAGAGCTTCGTTGTCGATACCTAAACGGTGCAAGTTAGCATATGGCAGACCGTATTTTGAACGAGCCAAGACCTCGACAAGTTGTTCCTCCTCTTCTTTGCGTAGTTCGTCTAGTTGTTTGTTTTGTTTTTCTTCATCGAAATCAGACATAATATTCCTTATTATACAGTATTTATAAGGCTGTATAAGGCTTGACTTTTGTGCCAAAAAGTGCTATACTATATAGGTAAATTAATTCTTCACAAACATCTTAAAATATAGATCATATTATGAAACAGTTAGTCTTTTTCTTTGCCCTTTTACTCGCATTTAGTGCGAATACACAAACACCGTTTATGGTGTGTAAACCTGGGGGATATTCAGATCTTGATCTGAAAAATTTCCTCTTTGAAGAAGATCAAGATGGCAACTTGGTTTTGAAGCAAACAAGGTTCGTAGAGAACTATGCCAATCAGTCAGTACGAATAATCAATGAAGGTTATGATGTCTGTGGAAAGGATTACAAGATTACTACAGAGGATCTTGTGTGGGTTATTGATAATTCCCATATAGAGAATTTGGAAATGAAGTCATTTTTTAATTCCAAAAAAATTGAAGATGAGATAATCTTTTACAGAGATACCTTTACTGGTGGAGTACGTATTCATGAGTACGACGGTTGTCGTGTTGCTTGGATGAAAGACACCTGCGCGAATTTAATTGAGTATCGATTGCCAAAATTACCTAAAGCAACCTCAGCTATTGTTCAAAACAAGAAGCCCGAATTTGTTGTAGGTGATGATACTGCTCCTAATGGGGGCAAGAGTCCTGACGTTTCTGGTGATGTGGCTAAAAACACAGAACCTGAAAAGAAGGACACTCTTTGGATTCCAGAAGTGGGACCAATTGTCACATCTTCTGGCAAGAAGCCAACTTCTTGGCAAGAACAGGAGTACGAACGGCAACAACAAAAAGAAAAACAGCAAGGTACAAAACCAGATTTTGACAGTTTGTCTTTTCTGAGTAATGGAGGAAACTACATTTCAAATAGTTTCAATACCACCAATACGTATGTTTTTCCTGGTGGTTCTCAATCTCAAGATGAATCAGATGGGCAGTATGTTTACTCAAGAGGATCTTGGGTTCCGGCGTCCTATGTTTCTGACTATGGAGGTCCAAGAGTCAGGCTTTATGCCGGCTTGCGTGTTGCGTATGGTGTGAGTAATTATCCTCCGTATTGTCCAAGTGGATTACCTTATGACGGTTACTGGGACGGGCATTACTACCGGAGTGCTTTAGATGGTAGAACACTAGCTCAAGACAACAGAGGAAATTGGCAGTATCAAGGCGGACCTAGTCCGAATGTTGATTATTCTGTGTTAAATCAGAACAGATGGAAACCGGAAACAACTGGTTACACCAGTAACTCTTATCACCCTTCTACCCACAATGGTGGGTACTATGGGCCACGAAGGTTTTAGTTAAGAATTTTTATTTTTACCCTGATCAGCAATGGTCAGGGTATTTTTATTTGTGCTAACATATACTCATGAAAAAGATTTCGAAACATACCGCCCATACTGAAAAGCTGGCTAAAGAGTTTGTAAAGAAAATTTCTAAAACAAAAAACAAAGTTGCCTGTGTTGTTGGGCTTTATGGAGATCTCGGTTCTGGGAAGACCACTTTTACTCAATATGTAGCTAAAGAGCTTGGAATTAAGAAAAAAGTTGCGAGTCCGACTTTTGTGGTGATGAAGCGCTATCCACTCAAGCACGAGATGTTTAAGAATTTTTATCACCTCGATGCCTATCGACTTAAAAATGAAAAAGAATTGTTAGCTCTAGGTTGGAAGGAGACTATTTCAAATCCTGAAAATATTGTTTTCATCGAATGGCCGGAGCAGATCAAAAAAGCTATGCCCAAGAAGCACTACAAGATAAAAATAAAGCACTTAAAAGAAGGA
>CAYMIC010000006.1:12512-19650 GCA_964390615.1 uncultured Candidatus Saccharibacteria bacterium
AATTTAAATCCCCCGTTATGAAAAAGCAGACTTTAAACATTGCCTCCCTACGCAAAGGGTCTAAAGATCAGATCGATATTGATCCAACTGAACTACGTGAGGCAACACTTGTCCTTAGGACAGTTGAAAACCCAATGCGTCGTAAGATTATTGATCTCATCCAAGGTAGTACCTGTTCGACCCGAGATGAGATTGCTAATGTGCTGAACAAAACAAAGCAAGCTGTTGGTTGGCAACTTGGCCGGCTTAAAAAAGCCGGACTCATTATTACCGACAAAAATGGTAACCTGTTTTTGAATGAGTTTCAATTGAGCAAAGTTGAAACTTTGCAAAACGATCTTGCGGGATGAGATGAGAGGAGACAACTCTCCTGCGATTGGGCTGGCATTAGTGTCAGCCCTTTTTTATTAGAATTTTTCTAAAATGCTATACTCTAACTAATGGCCAAGACCGCAAAAACCCTTGTATTGCTCGATTCCCACGCGATAATTCACCGTGCCTATCATGCGTTGCCTGACTTTTTATCTTCATCTGGCGAGCCTACTGGGGCCTTGTATGGACTCTCGACTATGCTCATGAAGATAATCACTGATCTCAAACCTGACTACATCGTGGCTTGTTATGATCTACCTGGAAAAACTTTTCGACATGTGGCGTACGATGCTTATAAAGCAGGTCGTGCTAAAGCGGACGATGCTCTCATCACTCAATTAAAAAAATCTCGCGAAATTTTTCAGGCTTTCAATATTCCTATCTATGATGCCCCTGGGTTTGAGGCAGACGATGTCTTGGGAACCATCGCCATGCAACTCAAGAAGGACAAGAACATAAATATAATTATTGCTTCAGGAGATATGGATACCATGCAATTAGTTGATGGTAAAAAAGTTCAAATCTATACTTTGAAAAAGGGAATCACTGACACGGTTTTGTATGATGAGGATGCAGTTATGGATAGGTTTCATTTCAAACCAGCACTTTTGCCTGATTACAAAGGGTTACGAGGTGACCCGTCAGACAACATCATCGGTATTAAAGGTATTGGCGAGAAAACAGCTACCACACTTATCACAGAGTTTGGCACAATCGAAGAAATTTATAAAAAGATCAAGAAGGACGATGGGGCTTTTAAAAAAGTCGGTATTACACCTCGCATAATTGAACTTATTAAGATTAATGAAGAAGAAGCTTTATTTTCAAAGACTTTAGCTCAAATTCGAATTGACGCTCCAATAAAATTTCAGATCCCAGAAAAAACTTTTTGGGAGACTGCTGACTTGAAAAAGATTGAAGAAATGTTTACCAAGTTTGAGTTTAGAAGTTTATTCGCCCGACTTAAAAGTTTTTTTAGTAAGAGTGGTAGCGCGAGCGTGACTGAAGTTTTGTTTGAAGAAGCTAAAAAAGAAGAAAAGATTTTACAGAATGTAGATAAAAATAAATTACAAGAAGCCAGCATCGCACTTTGGCTCATAGATTCTGATACTCCGACTCCAGGGCTCGAAGATATCCTCCGGTATGCTCGAACTACGGACTTTAATACAGCCTATGAATTTATTTTTAAAAATCTAAAGGAGAAAGGTTTAGATAAAGTGTACCAAGAGATTGAAGCTCCAATCATACCAACAGTAGCAGAGATGGAAAAGTATGGAATTTTAATAGATCAGAAATATTTTAAAAATCTTTCCAAAGAATATCATCTAGAACTGGATGAGTTGACTCAGAATATTTATAAAATGGCGGGGGTTGAGTTTAATATCAACTCTCCCAAACAACTTGCAGAAGTTTTGTTTGAAAAGATGGGGATGAATCCTGGAAAAAAGAAGGGAGCTAGTGGAAATTTTTCCACTAAGATTTCGGTTTTAGAAGAGCTAGAAGAGGGGAATCCTATTATCACCGAGATTATGAAGTATCGAGAACTACAGAAACTACTTTCTACATATGTAGATGTGATTCCACAAATGGCCGGACTTGATCAAAGACTGCATTCTAAGTTTGTACAAAATAGTACTACTACTGGCAGGTTTTCTTCTATTGACCCCAACCTTCAGAACTTACCAATCAAGAGTGAGCTTGGACGGAGAATCCGAGATGGGTTTGTAGCGGATAAGGGCTTTGTATTGTCTGCTTTTGATTATTCTCAGATTGAACTTCGAGTTGTGGCGATGCTCTCAGGAGATGTAAAGATGACTGAAATTTTTAAAGAACGAAAAGATATTCATGCTGGAGTAGCTTCGTTTGTATTTGGAGTGCCTATAGATAAAGTAGACAAAGAAATGCGACGAAAGGCAAAAGTTATAAACTTTGGAATTATATATGGTATGGGTGTTTCCGCTCTTCGTAAAAACCTAGGAGGTACTAGGGAAGAAGCCCAAAGGTTTTATGACAATTATTTTAATCAGTTTTCGGGCGTTCGAGATTATTTAGAAAGTGTAAAACAATTTGCAGTTAAAACTAGGTACACTGAAACCCTATTTGGCCGGCGTAGGTATTTCCCAAACATAAATTCTAAGATTCCATTTCTTCGAGCTATGGCTGAACGAACTGCTATCAATGCTCCAGTGCAAGGGACTGCTGCAGATATTATCAAGCTTGCTATTCGTTATGCTAAAGAAGACATAAAAGCTTCAGGACTTGAGGATAGTGTTCACCTGGTGCTTCAGATTCATGATGAATTGGTTTATGAAATCAAAGAAGATGTCAAAGAAAAAGCCGAAATCTTGATTCAGTCTGCGATGGAGGGAGTTTTGTCTCGATCTTACCTAAAATACAAGACAGATATACCACTCACTGTGAATTTTGGTTCAGGTAAGAATTTGGGTGAAGTTAAATAAGTTTAGTGCTATAGTTTATATTATGGAACCAATATTAAACGATGATAAAAATAGCTCAACCCTGCCTCATCCGCACCCTAGAATACAGAGCATTTTAGCTCACTCCTACTCATCTTTTTTCTTGTTTTTTATCATAGGAGTAATTCTCGATTTGATATTTTCGGTGCGTATTTTCCCTAGTTCTTTTGCTGAGCCTTTTGGAATATTTTCTATCGCTGTTGGGTCACTTGTCATATTCTGGGCGCAAAGAAGACCACCCATGCTCCATGTGCCAGAGGTAACTACAGAAAATTTTTGCCGTGGTCCGTATTGCTATAGTCGCAACCCAACTCATTGGGGGCTGTTCTTTTTAGTATTAGGTTTTGGGATTATTGCCAACGCATTCTTTGTGGTAGTACTGACTGTGCTTTCTTTTTTAGTCAGCAAGCTTTTGATCTTGAAGAAACACGATATGGTTATGCGAGAAAACTACGGTCAAGCCTATAAAGACTACAAGAATAAAGTTAAGTTTTAAATCCGATGATTTACCTTTTTGCTGGCGATGACTTTGAAAAAAAGAAAAAAGCTCTAGATATTTTTTTGCGTCCCGTTAAAAATGATATAGAAACTATTTTTATAGATAAGCAAGACTTTGATCCGATGCACCTTGAGAGTTTGTATTCTGGAGAAAGTTTATTTGCATCTGAAACTCGGGTTGTTTTAACTGGAGTATTGGACAAAGAAGAGAGTAGGAATTTTATTTTAGAACACTTACCAGATATGGCTATTTCTAAAAATACCTTTATCTTTTCTGATGGTAAGTTGAAAAAGCCTATTTTAGATGACTTTAAAAAATCACGAGCGGAAATAAATATTTTTGAACAAACAACCACAAAGAAAGAAACTTTTAACAACTTTCTCTTGGCGAATGCACTCGGAGATAGAAACAAACTTCAACTTTGGATTTATTTTAGGCAGGCTATGGGCAGTGGTGCTATGATGGAAGCCCTCTTGGGAATTCTCCACTGGAAACTCAAGGATATGATTTTAAAGAAAAATTTTCAAAAATTTACTGAAGCCGAGCTACAATCTATAGATAGAAAAATGTCATATCTACTACCAGAAGCTCGAAGGGAGCGTAAGGACGACGAAGCAGTTTTCGAAAAGTTTTTATTAGAGGCTTTTTAGTTAAGAGAGCTTTTATTGTTGTTTTCTTTTCTAGATTGTTCAGCCAATTCTTGTATGGTTTTGAGTTGCTCCTCTTCATATTTTTGAAAAAGCTTTCCACCCTCTGAATCATCTTCAGCTGGATGTCTAGGGTAATTTTTTTCTATTTCTTCGAAATTCATAAGTTAATTATACAGCCAAATCTTGATTTTTACCATATTTTAATGTAAATTTAAAAAACCGCGCCCGTAGCTCAGTCGGTAGAGCAGCTCCCTTTTAAGGAGATGGTCGCAGGTTCGATTCCTGCCGGGCGCACAAAAAAATGTTAGTATCTAAAGATGACTAAAGTTTTCAAACTCCACAGTCCTTTTCTACCTGCTGGTGATCAACCAGAGGCGATTTCTAAGCTTCTGCAAGGATTAGATAAGGGTATGAAACGGCAGACTCTACTTGGAGCTACGGGTACGGGTAAAACTTTTACTATGGCTAATGTCATAGCAGAACATAATAAGCCAACTCTGGTAATAGCTCATAATAAAACCCTTGCTGCCCAGCTTGCTCAAGAGTTTCGAGAATTTTTTCCGGACTCTGCTGTGCATTATTTTGTCTCTTATTATGACTACTATCAACCCGAGGCGTACATGCCGGTATCTGATACATATATAGAGAAGGATGCTCAGATAAATAAAGAGATCGATCGACTTCGTCATGCGACGACCCAAGCTCTTTTAACTCGAAAAGATGTAATTATTGTGGCTTCTGTTTCTTGTATTTATGGCTTGGGTAGCCCTGAAGAATATGAAAAGGTTAATTTGAAATTGGAAGTTGGAACAAAAACAGACCGTATGACTTTGATGAAGAAATTGATTGCTATACATTTTTCTCGCACTACCGCGGATTTAACCCCAGGAACTTTTAGGGCAGTGGGGAGCAAGGTGGAATTTATGCCAGTGTCAGAAACTTTTATGTATCAGATAGAACTTACTGGTGGAAATATCTCGAGAATAGTAAAAGTTGACCCTGTCTCTTCTCAAATTTTAGAAGAAGTTTCTAGTGTATTTATTTTTCCAGCGAAACATTTTATAACTGAAGATGAAAAAAAGAAAAAAGCACTGGTGTTTATTAAAAAAGAATTAGATGCTCAACTGAAGAAGTTTGAAAAAGAAGGGAAGTTGCTCGAAGCTGAAAGAATAAAAAGACGAACTAATTATGATTTAGCCATGATTCGAGAAATCGGGTATTGCAATGGTATTGAAAATTATTCTCGACACCTCTCTGGTAAAACCGAAGGTGAACCACCAGAGACTTTGTTGTCTTATTTTAAAGGAAATTTTTTAACCATTATTGATGAGAGTCATGTGACACTCCCACAACTCCAGGGTATGTATGCCGGAGATGCTTCACGCAAAAATACTTTGGTGGAGTACGGTTTTAGATTACCTTCTGCTAAAGACAATAGACCGTTGAAGTATGAAGAGTTTCAAGAGCGAATTGAACAAGTGGTGTACGTTTCTGCAACTCCTGGAGAACAAGAGCGAACCGTAAGTGAGCAGATAGTAGAGCAAATTATTCGTCCGACAGGTTTGGTGGATCCAGAAACTATTATTCGACCAGTAGGTGAAAAAGGAAATTACGGCGGGCAAATAAAAGATTTTATTGCTGAAACTGAAAATACTATTAAGCGTGGATTTCGAGTGCTAGCTACAACACTGACTAAAAAAATGGCAGAAGACCTCTCTGTTTATTTGAAAGATAAAAAGATAAAAGCAGAATATTTACATAGTGATATTAAAACTATTGAACGAATTCAAATTCTTACCAAATTTAGGCAGGGAGTTTTTGATGTGCTTGTCGGTGTGAATTTGCTTCGTGAAGGTTTAGACCTGCCAGAGGTTGCCCTGATCGGAATATTAGACGCTGATAAAGAAGGATTCTTGCGCTCTGAGACTTCGCTCATCCAAACTATCGGCCGTGCAGCGAGAAATGCAGAAGGAAAAGTGATTCTTTACGCTGATATTTTAACTGGTTCAATGGAGCGAGCCCTCGGAGAGACTAAAAGACGACGAGATGTGCAACTGGCTTATAATAAAAAGCATGGCATTACTCCGAAAACTATTTTGAAGAAAATTAAAGACATTACGGAAGAGTTAGAAAGTGAACATGCTAAAGCTGTGAATTCCGAGCTCTCGCTTGATATCGAGATTTTCAAAAAAGCATATGCCAAGGAATTGAAAAATAATAAACCGAAAGTTTCTAAAAAAGATGGCACTACCGAAGTAAAACTTTCTCTCTCGGATGAAGAGAGGAGCGATCTAGTGTATGAGAAAATAATTAAGATCAAAGAAAAAGAAATGAGCAAGGCTGTAAAAGAACTGGATTTTGAAACTGCAGCTATACTTAGAGATGAGATCGGGGTTTTGAGAGAAAGAATGGAAAAAGGGAAATAAAAAAAGGAGCAATTGCTCCTTTTATGCTAATTTCGGCAAATGAATTGCCGAAGTGATTTCCCAGTTTTTTCGTGCAACTTTTGTAAATAAATAATTTGTATGTTGCCTTTTACATTCGTCTTTGTAGCAGATTATTTTTTCCGTATACCATTTCTCGACAATTTTTCTGATTCTTTTTTCAATCAATTTTTCATCAATATACGAAAAATTCGAGAAGATCTCAATTTCTATTTCAGGTTGAAGTCGCCAAGTATTTGTTTTTTCTTTGCAATACTGGCACATTTCTCCTGTGTGTTGTCCCCAATCTTCGATGGTTAAATAGAAACCAATTCTAGATTGCCAACTTTCTGGTGGCTCTAAAAGTCCTTGTATTATCATGGTCGATTTATTTAGATAATTTTTTAATGTATTTACTTATGGGCCACAAGATGACTCTTATTAGATAAGCCTTTTGCGCCTTTTCTGTAAATTCAATCATTAGCATCCTGGCTATGGTTTCTGTAATCATGAAGGCTATCAAGCCTCCCATTAATCCGAGAGTATAAATTGCTCCCACGAAGACGAGTATTATTTTTATTGTATTCATAATGACAAAGAAGTTTGTTGAGTTTTCTTTATATTATATATTTAAGTCTTTGTCAAATAAAATGAAGAGCGCACAAACTTGGTTTACGAAAAAATAATAAAAATTAAAGAGAAAGAAATGAGCAAAGC
>CAYMIC010000007.1:0-18904 GCA_964390615.1 uncultured Candidatus Saccharibacteria bacterium
AAATTTAGGGCTGTACCAGTGGTTTTAGCAATCGCGTACCCTCTACTAGGTTCTAAAAGGAGGTTGGCCAGTTGTTTGGGCCACAGCGCTTGTGATGGACGAGCTACTTGGTAACTCAGTGATTTCCCAGTCTTTAGGGTGTCGGCAGGACGATGTGTCCAACCATATGCGAGTGCGACTGAAAATATCGATAAAATTATTGCGGAAAAAGACATGAATATCTTTTCCTTATATTGTTGGTCAGACATTAAAAGAACTGTTTTGATTGTTTCTAAGTTACCATACCCCATCTTGTGTGTCAAATAGAAATAAAAGATGGCGAAAAAGATATTTTTGTGTTATAAAATACCAACATGCGTCGGTGGTAGAGTGGTCAATTACAACAGACTGTAAATCTGTCGCCTCCGGGCTACGAAGGTTCGAATCCTTCCCGACGCACAATAAAAAGAAAGACTACCCAGCTGGGTAGTCTTTCTTTTTGATTTAAACTTTAGATTTAGTTCGAGTACCAACCGAGCTTTTCACTTTACCTGCCCGTCCTATGGAGTGACCTTTTTTAGTTTCTATGACCAGATCATCATTTTTTACATTTACAGTGACAGTATCCCCTTTCTTGACTCCATTGGAAATTATAAATGTCGCCACTGGATTTAGAATTTTATTTTGAATCAAACGGTTTAGTGGCCGTGCTCCAAAGTGTGGATCATAACCAGCCCGAGCCAAGAATGACAGAGAAGCATCACTTATCTCAAGATGAATTCCTTTTGTAGCTAATCTATCTCTGACCACCTGAACTCGAAGATTCACAATTTCTTTAATTGCAGATTCTGAGAGAATATCAAACACAACTATCTCGTCGATACGGTTGATAAACTCTGGACGAAAATGATCTTTTAGAGAGTCGGTGACTTTTTCTTTCATCATACTATAATCTTGGCTAGTGTTGTTGTTTGAAAAGCCAATGGCTTCCATCTTTTCAATAAATTGTGAGCCAATATTTGAAGTTAAAATGATGATAGTATTTTTAAAGTTCACAATTCGGCCCTTACCATCAGTCAGCCGTCCTTCATCAATAACTTGCAAAAGCATATTGAAAACTTCTGGATGAGCTTTCTCTATTTCATCAAACAAAACTACAGCGTATGGACGGTGACGGACTGCTTCAGTGAGTTGTCCGGCTTCATCGTGCCCCACATAACCAGGAGGCGAACCGATCAGTTTGGACATCGAATGGCGCTCCATGTATTCGCTCATATCAACTCGGATTACCGCTCGCTCATCATTGAACATAAATTGACCGAGAGCTTTAGTGAGTTCAGTTTTTCCGACACCAGTGGGACCCAAGAATATAAATGAGCCGATCGGACGATTTGGATCACTAATACCTGCACGAGATCGACGGATGACATCCGCCACTCGCTTGATAGCTTCATCTTGACCCACCACTCGCTTACCGAGCTCGGTTTCTAATTTTTCAAGTTTTTCTCGCTCTTCTTCAAGCATCTTGGTCAAAGGAATTCCCGTCCATCGAGACACCACCTCGGCTATATCTTCAGAGGTGATTTCTTCTTTGAGAATTCTTCGGAACTTTTGAAGTTTTTTGAGTCGAGCAAGTTTAGTCTCTAATTCTTTTTTCAAACTTGGAATTTTTCCATAACGAATTTCTGCTGCTCGTGACAAATCTGCTCGCATCTCGGCATTCTCAGCTTCGAGGCGCATAGCATCTAGTTCTTTTTTAATGGTTCGAATTTCTATGACGATAGAACGTTCGTTTTGCCACTTTAGCTCGAGCTCTTTGGTTTTTTCGTACAAATTCCCTATCTCAGCATCTATCTCTTTTATTCGAACTTTTATTTCTTTACTTTTTTCTTTATCAACGATTTTCGCAGTCACTTCTTTTTTAAGTGCTTCCTTTTCGATCTCAAGACGCATGATTTTTCGATTAGCTTCTTCGAGTACCGCTGGTTTATTTTCAAGAGAAATTTTCAAGGATGAGGAAGCCTCATCGATCAAGTCTACTGCTTTATCTGGCAAAAATCTGTTTGTGATGTAACGTGCTGATAAATTTACCGCAGAAACTATAGCATCATCGGTAATTCGTACTCCGTGAAATATCTCATACTTTTCTTTTAGACCTCGCAGTATCGCCATAGCATCTTCGACAGATGGCTCTTCGATGTACACTGGCTGAAAACGTCGAGCCAGAGCTGGATCTTTTTCAATATGTTTTTGATACTCTCGTAGAGTTGTAGCTCCAATAGCGCGCAATTCTCCACGAGAAAGTGCGGGCTTTAACATGTTTGCAGCATCTTGAGCACCATCCGCAGCACCAGCGCCTACAATGGTATGGATCTCGTCAATAAAAAGAATTATTTTTCCTTCTGCTCTTTCGATTTCTTTCATAATCCCCTTTAATCGCTCTTCAAATTCTCCGCGATATTTAGTGCCAGCGATTAGAGACCCCAAGTCAAGCGACATAACTTCTTTGTCTTTAAGTGATTCCGGGATAGTGCCCTTGGCGATTCTGTTTGCTAATCCTTCAACTACAGCAGTTTTACCAACCCCAGCCTCACCTATCAAAATAGGATTGTTTTTAGTGCGACGAGAAAGAACTTGCATAATACGCATGATTTCAACGTCACGTCCGATCACAGGGTCGAGTTTGTCTTCGCGAGCAAGCTTGGTGAGGTTTCTAGTGTATTTTAAAATATTTCGAAACTTTTTAGGCTCTGAGACATCAGTAATATTTTGACTGCGAAATTCTTCTAGAATTTTTAAAACTGTTTCTTTGTGAATTCGGAAACGAGAAAGTGTCTCTCTGGCTTCACCTGGAACATCAAGCATGGCCATGAACAAGTGTTCAGTAGATACAAAATCATCTTTCATGTGTTCAGAAAGTTTGAGTGAATGTTCTATCACTTGCGCCAAATCAGGGTTGATATAAATCTGATACGATGGCGAGACAGTACTTCTAGACTCCGGAGACTCGATACCGTCTAGTACAGAATCGGTCAAAAGCATCGTGTCGATTTCGAGTTTGTCTAAAATAGAATTCACCATGCTCTCTTCTTGGAGAAGTAGAGCAGCGAGTAGGTGCAATGAAGAAACATTATTAACCCCTCGCTCAATAGCGAGTTCATGGGCTTTTTTAATCGCATCTTTAGCTTTAGCTGTAAATTTAACTAATGGAGGCATAAGTGTAGTATAGCAAAAAACTGAAAATTTTGAAAATTCAATTTTTATATTTTTATAAACTTATTTTACATACCACGGCTCCAATTTTTCAAGAATTTTGGCGAGCATGAACAAGGTGTCATCGATATCTTTTTTAGTAGTTTCTCGCCCCAGAGAGAAACGCAAACTTCCACTATCCAAGGTCTCACCTTGGATAGTGCGGATAGCTTTGATCACATGTGAACTTTTTTTCTCTCCACTCTTGCAAGCACTTTTTTCTGAAATATAAATTCCGTGTGCAGAGAGTTCTACTACCAACAAGTCACTAGGAATTTTGGGTATGGTGATATTAATATTGTTCGGTAATCGATCTACTGCATCACCATTGAGACTAACGTCGAAAGCAAGCTTTGATAACTTTGCCCAAAAATAATCCCGGAGTTTGATAAGCCGTACACTTTCTTTGGATTTCATTTTCTCTGTAATATCCAAAGCTTCTGAGAAGCCAGCAATACCAGCTATATTTTCTGTGCCTGCTCGGCGTCCACTCTCTTGGTCGCCACCATGAAGTATTTTAGAGATATTTACTCCTCGCTTTACATACAACGCCCCAACACCTTTCGGACCATATATTTTTCCACTACCAATAGTCATCAGATCTACTCCGAGTTTAATCGTATTAATATCCAAGTAGTTTACAGCCTGAGCTGCATCAGTGTGAAGTAAAATCTTAGAGTTAGGATTTAATTTTTGAAAGTGTCGAATTACTTTAGCTATCTCTTTGATGGGCTGTATCGTGCCTATCTCATTGTTGGCATACATTACTGAAACCAGTGTTGTTTCCGGTCGCAATGCTTTTTTTATTTTAAGAGGACTCACAATACCATTCTCTTCGACTTCGACATAAGTAACACTGGCTAATTTATTTTTTTCTAGATATTTGCAAACTTCCAACACCGACGCGTGTTCGATATTGGTAGTCACGATGTGCCGCAAATTTGGTAACCCTAAAAGAGCTAAATTATTAGCTTCGGTCGCACCACTGGTAAATATAATCTCGTCCGTATGTGCACCCAAAATAGAAGAAATTTTTTTGCGTGCATCTTCCAATATATTTTTTGATTGCACTCCCAACTCGTGAATAGCGCCTGGATTCCCGAAGTTGTCTCGCAGCACTTTGGTCATAACTTTCAAAACTTCCGCGCTGGTCGGAGTAGCTGAAGCAGAATCTAAGTATATTTTTCTTGAGTTTTTTATGAGTTTCATATTTGATTTGGTCACGCAATTAGTATATATTGAAAAGACATGAATATAAAGTTCGACAACACCTTTATCTTGGCTTTTTTAGTTTTACTATTCTTGGCGATACTATTCCAAGTCTTTTGGATTGTAAAGACTGAAAAACGCCTCAAGAGATTTTTTCTAGGTAAAAAAGCAAAGGATTTAGAAGATACTATCACAGTACTCGAAGACAACATAAAGCTTCTGAATTCTGCTAAGGATAAAATCGAAACCGAACTAGCGTCTGTAAATCAAAAACTTCGAAAGAGTATCCGAGGCTTAGAGACTGTCCGTTTCAATCCTTTTCCAGACCAAGGCAGTAATCAAAGTTTTGCAATCGGACTTTTAAATGAAGAGAAAGATGGTGTAGTTATTTCTAGTTTGTATTCACGGGAACGCATGAGTGTCTTTGCAAAACCAATCAAAGCTGGCAAGTCCGAGTACGAACTAACAGAAGAAGAAAAGGAGGCGCTTAAAGGAGCGGAAGTATAAATTATGACAAAATCCGAAACAACAATTGAAAGACCACCAGTAGTAGTAGTGATGGGTCATATCGACCATGGTAAATCTACCCTACTCGACTATATTCGAAAAAGTAATGTGGTGGATAAAGAAGCGGGTGGTATCACTCAGCATATTTCCGCCTACGAAGTCATCCACAAAGATGAACATGGCAAAGATAAGAAAATAACTTTTCTTGATACTCCTGGACACGAAGCATTCTCCAAAATGCGCGAGCGAGGAGCAAAAGTCGCTGACATCGCCATCTTGGTAGTTTCCGCGGAAGACGGAGTGAAGCCACAAACTCTAGAAGCCTGGAAAACCATCGTTGAGAGTAAAATTCCTTTTATCGTAGCTATCAATAAAATAGATAAAGATGGTGCTAATGTTGAGAAAACCAAGATGGACCTCGCAGAAAATGAAATCTACTTGGAAAACTACGGTGGCACTGTGCCCTTTGCATTAATCTCAGCCAAGATTGGTACTGGAGTAGATGAGCTACTTTCACTAGTAACTGTATTAGCTGAACTAGAAAACTTTCAAGCTGATCCAACCCTACCTGCATCTGGATTTGTGATTGAAGCGCGAATGGATTCCAAGCGCGGGATCATGGCTACTTTAATAATCAAAAACGGTAGTCTAAAAAAAGGCATGACGGTGGCAGTAGAAGACAGTACCTGCTCGACTCGAATGATTGAAAGCTTTACCGGTAAAGCTGTAGAAGGAGCCACCGTCTCCTCTCCTATCCGACTAGTTGGTTTTGATAAACTTCCAGCCATAGGTGGAGAATTTGAATCCTTTCTTAAAAAAGAAGAAGCTCTCGCGTATGTAGAAAACTGGAAATCTAAAAAAGTTTCACCAAAAGATAAAAAGTCAGACGAAAATAGTACTAAAAAAATAATTCCGATAGTCTTAAAGGCTGATGTAGCTGGGTCTCTCGAAGCTATCGAAAAAGAAATCGGCAAAATCGAAAGCGAAGGTGCAGAATTTAAAATCGTTCAAAAAGGTGCGGGACCTATCACTGAAGGTGATATCAAACAAATCGGCAGCGCCGAAGGTGCTATTGTGATCGGCTTCAATGTATCAGCTGATGCCAATGCTCGGGATCTGGCCCTACATAGAGAAATAGAGATATCTTCATTTGATGTCATCTACAAGATGACTGACTGGCTAAAAGAAGAGATGGAGAAAAGACGACCGAGAATCGAGACTACCGAGATCCTCGGTCGGGCTAAAATACTCAAAGCCTTTAGTAAAACTAAGGAAAAACAAATTCTTGGTGGAAAAGTTTACGAAGGTAAAATCATACTCGACGGCACCGTAAAAATCATGCGTAGAGATTTTGAGATTGGTAAAGGTAAAGTTGTAAACTTGGAAAAACAAAAATCTAAAGTCCGTGAAGTCGAAGATGGTTCTGAGTTTGGTATGATGATCGAATCTAAATTAGAAATAGTGCCTGGCGACACCATAGAAGGATTTGCCGTAGTACAGAAATAATATTATGACTGACCGCACCGAAAAAGTCGCCAACTTAATCAAAGAGCTCACTGCAACATTCCTCAACCGAGAAAACAACCATACTTCGCTCGTGAGCGTGACTCACGCTACTGTTTCTGCTGACTTAAAACGAGGAACTATCTATATCACCGTCCTGCCGGTAGATAAAGAACACGGAGCCCTAGAATTCGCTAAACGCAAACGCCCAGAGCTCCGAGAGTTTTTGAAAAAAAATATGGCCATCAAGACTATCCCCTTCGTTGATATCATGATAGACCAAGGTGAAAAGAATCGCCAAAAAATTGACGAATTGCTTCGAGAAAAGTAGGATAGAATAGAATGTATGGCCTGGTAGCCAAGTGGTAAGGCATTCCTCTGCAAAAGGAATATACGGCGGTTCGATTCCGCCCCAGGCCTCAGGGCATACTGTGAATTTGAAATAAAAAATGTTAGAATGCCTGGATGTCGCCCGGATGGCGGAATTGGTATACGCGCACGACTTAAAATCGTGTCCCTTACGGGATGTGGGTTCGACCCCCACTCCGGGCACCGTGAAGAGTAGCGACAAATAAAATATATGCGCCCTTAGCTCAGCTGGTAGAGCAGATCCCTCTTAAGGATAAGGTCGAAGGTTCGATCCCTTCAGGGCGCACAAAGTTTTAAAATTTAAACTGCTTTAAATTTTAAAACTTGGGCGAGCCGGAGACATATTTTTTCAGCAGAAAAAATAGTCGAGGCAGGGTCGTGAAATTTTATGAGCGACGGCGAATAAAATATTCCTGACCACAAATAAAATTAATTAAATATTATGGGCAAGTGGCGGAATTGGTATACGCGTTAGTCTTAGGAACTAATGCCGCAAGGCTTGAGGGTTCGAGTCCCTCCTTGCCCACATAAAATATTAGATGACACTGATGATGGGACAATTAACTCTAGTTACTTGTCCATCACTTATCCTCGTTAAATTTGCGGTTATCATCTGAGGACCTTTTTCACGAAAAGAAAAAGAAGCTTCGGAATTACCTTGCCCTCGAACTATAAAATTACTTCTCCAAAAGATTTCATAATTGGAAATTTTTTCAGCACTAGTTGTAATCCTAGCTCGGAGCAACTGATTTTTTTTAACTGTATCTTTTCGAGACAATCTACACTTAGGAAATTCCTCTGTATATGATCCTCCAGAATACGGAGAGACTTTTACTGGAGTGATTTTTTGAACTACCCCGGTATCGTATTTACTGACAGTATCGCTATTAGTCACTACAGTCTTGTCTTTCACAATCACATCATTCTTTGCAATTATAGAACTTTCTGCAATTTCTGCCTGCTCTCCTGCCTCATTACTAACTTCTCGTACTGACCCAATTTTCCACCAATGAATTATGGCAACTGATACAACAATAAAAATAATTACGAAAAAAATTATCCAGTATTTCTTCATATAGCTAAATAGTACACTGAAACTTTTTTAGATTCAACAGATTTGATATAATAACCCCATCCAATGATCAAAAAATACATTTTTACTATTTTGTCAGTGTGTGCAGTGTTGCTTTTACTACTTATCTTTTCCAGTAAAGAAAGAAATTTTACAAAAGAAGACACTTCGATCTTTGATCATACTCCATCTCAAGAACTTTCCGACGAAGAATACTTGAAAATCGAAAAAGAAATGCTTGCACTTGTACAAGCACAAGACCCGAGAGTAGCTATGGCAGAGATGCGGAAAGCGGTAACTGGAAATCCAGCTCTCACTCGCTCTTGCCACGGCATAGTGCATGACATCGGTCATGCTGCTTACGAAAAATACAAAGACTTTGGTGAGGCCATGCAATTCCAAGATGAGTTTTGTAATTCTGGATACCTACATGGCATCATCGAGATGCACTTTGCTCAAAGTAAAAACCCTATCGTAGACCTACAAACTGTTTGCAATCCATACCCCATAGGTAGCTTTACCAGCTTTGAGTGCTTTCATGGCATCGGACATGGACTGATGTACTACACTATCAACGACTTACCAAAATCTCTCGAGTTGTGCGAAAAACTCCAAAATGAATTTGCAAAATCTAATTGTGCAGGTGGAGTGTTTATGGAAAACTTTAATACTGATCAAAAAGATCACATCTCAAAATATTTAGACCCCAAAGATCCAGGACAAATCTGTAAAATACAAGATGCAAAATTCAAAAATGCTTGCTATGTGTACGCACCGATTTATTACTTACATTTACATAAAAATAATTATACCGAAGCACTGGCTTGGTGTCGCACCACTGAAGGCGGATACCAAGATGCTTGTGCTGAAGGAGTTAGCAGTCAGGCTATCAAAGAAAACATCGAAAACCCATTGTTAGTAGAAGATGCATGTACATCAGGAACTCTAAAACAACTCGCACCATGTATACACGGACTAGTAGGCTTATACACCAACCATTTTGCTAGCTTTGAACAATCCCGCAAGCTTTGTTTTAACCTACAATTTCTAAATAGACAAACTTGCCTAGAAACTATTGATTTAAGGCCTCCATTTTAAATAGAGTGCTCTGACTTGACATTTTACTCTCAATATGCTATACTATAGATATGAGTAAAATCAATAATACAAAAATTACATACGGCGTGCTTTACACCTTGGTAATTATAGGTATTCTAGCCATCGGGATCGCTTTAGGCGCTCCACTACGCACAGAGGCTTGGAATGGATATGGTTATGAAAGTCAGGCTGTATTTCACACTTACAATTCTGGAACTAACAATGCAGGTGGTAACACCACTGTAAACGGATACAACAGTAATGGCAATCAAAATGTAGGTGGTACTCCAGTTATCCTTTCCCTATCCCCTTCAAGAGTAATCTCTGGTACTGGGGCAAAGGTTGTAGAAATAGAAGGTGGTAACTTTGTTCCTAATTCTATCGTCCGCTTTGATGGATCAAACCGAACTACTTCTTATATCACTTCTACACGTATCGCTGTACACCTAACTTCTGCTGATATCACCCGATTAGGCGAACATGCTATCACAGTACGAAACCCGGGCGGTGCGACTTCTAACGTAGCAGTATTCACTGTGGGCAACACTGGAGCAGGTGCAACAACTGATAAAGATGGAAATTCACTTGGAGCTTCAGTAGTTAAATCTAAAGTAGCTGGTGCATTCTCTGGACTACTTACCTGGTTATTCATCGGAGTCCTGATCCTTATCATCATCGTCTTATGGAGAAAAATCTTCGGAGATAAGGAGCGAAACAAGCCTTTCAAGCACGCTTAAAAACTCTTATAAATAAACGTAAAAAACCCTGCCCAAAGCAGGGTTTTTTACTTGACTTTTGCAACGTTTTATGCTATACTGTAAGGGTAATAGGTTCGTTGAAAATACTGAGTTTGTGGTCATTTAAAATAGGTTCCCTGCTCCATGGCGGAGAGGTAGCCTTGATAAATGATCACTAAACAAAAACTCACAATAAAATGAAAGACGCTCACGAAAAAATTGAAATCACTGAATTTACTTCGAAAGGATTTGTAATAATGGTAATATCAACCATTATTTTACTCTTTGTTGTTGTTTTTACTGTAGCATACCTAGTATGTGGCATTAAAAATTTACTTTTGGTGTTTGCTATCTACTTTAGTGCTCTCAGTGTAGTTTTGAACTTCTTTTTTACTAATCCGGGAGCATACGAAACTCATTTGTTGTTGAATAAATTCAACGGCAAATTTAGGGCAGTTTTTGGAGGATGGAAACGTAAATACCTTTGGGAGGTTGTCGTTGATATAATTGACCTCAAGGGAGGAATCATATCAGATATTCCTCAAACATTTTCCACCAGTGATGGTGAAGTTTCAGGTACTGTTTCAATCCTAACAAAAGTAAACGCGGGAAAAACTACAGATTCTCCAGAAGATCGTTCACTGAACATAGCAACTTTCGCTTCAAATGACGAGGAAGCTGTAAAAGAGATGATCGAATCAGGAGTCTTAGATGAACTGCGAGAATTCTTTAATGGGATTACAACAAACAAGGCAGTTAAAAGCGACAGCGATGAGATCATACCTATAGTTATGAAAGGTCTTGAACACTTACAAGAAGAATTGAAGGCTGAGGTTATTGAATTGAAAATCAAAAACCTCGACTTCAGCGAAGAAACGAAAAAATCAAAGAACTCTCAATTTAGAGGAGGTGTGGTTGAAACCACAATTCACCGACTAATGAAGAAATTTAAGATTTCCTTCGCAGAAGCTCAAGAAGTAGCCCTAGTTACAGTTGATGGAATACGTCAAAATAAAAATATCAATGATATTAATATTTCTGGAGTATCACCTGAACTTGTTAAAGAAGCAGCTGCTATAGCAAAAGGTGTAACAAGCGTGATTGATAAATCTAAAAAAACTAAGTAAATGGCACATTCAGGTTCAAGTCCAGCTAGTGGACATACTAGCAAAGTACGAAAACACTTAGGACACAGTACTAGCAACCCCACCAGTTGGTTGAAAAATGGTATCTTGTTCATTGCTGTAATTTTTGTAATCTTAGCCATAAAAAGCGGGTTCAATAGTTACGGCAAGGAAAAACCTTGGGAAAAAGAAGTCAGGTTCCAACTTTTCAAAACAGGAGAAGATGGAAAACTGGCTCCGCAAGGAACATTTACCACCCCAAGGACTGTTACGCATGACTGGAAGTCCCAAGTATGGACTGACGGAATGCCAATAGCATTCCTATTACCCGGAGAAAAGGTTCAAATTTGCTACTGTGCAGACAATAAACCGTTGCACATAACAAAAAGGTTCGAAGGTCCAGTGACCTACACAAAGCCCAGCAAAAAATGCTGGAAAATGTGTAAAAATTAGTTAGTTAATAAATGCGGAAACGCAAAAGGCGCCCCTTTCGGGACGCCTTTTTTTAATTGTTATTTCTTTTTTATTTTTAATTTGGTCCAAGTGCTGGTGGAGTAAAATCAATCTCACGTAAGTGAACCGAACCATCCACGCTAGAACTATCCGGTGTCACATCCTCGTCTAATCCAAAGGTAGTGACTATGATATTTATCAACGCCCAAACAGAGAACATAATAGCCAAACCTATTATCCCAAACAACATATGCTTTTTGCCATTGGCTCGCTCGGATTCATTGCTTTGGTTGGCTATAAACATAACCATTCCGTACAAGAAAACTACCATAGCCACACCAAACAAAAGATATATTATTGGGTTTAAGAGATGGTTGTTTACACTAGCTATGAATGAATCAATACTAGCATAAGCAACTGGCACTCCAAATAAATCAGAAATAAAATTCATTGTGAAATTTAGCAGTTCACACCTGTCGAAGGAATACAAGGAATCTGAACTGTACCTTGGCTTGGGTTAGCAAGACCAAAAGTATTCTTCAAGATACTTACAAGTCCCCAGATAGAAACTACAACTAGAAGGCCGATGATGCCCCAGATCATAGCATTTCGTCCTCGTGACTTTGCTTCTTCATCGTTACCGATCACATAAGTGATCACGCCCCAGATAAAGTACACAACGCCAAGAGCGATCAAGATAGGCATTATGTTATTTAGAAGCTCGCCCACCTTACAAAGTATTGCACCTAAGTCCCCAGTTCCGCATGCGGATGGATTCATATATTTTTTAAAACAAATTAATTTTAATAATAAACTAAACGACCTTATAATAATTACTAACTCAATTATATCACACCACTATATGACTACAAGCTACTATGGCTGTTTTGGCAAGGATGGAATAAACAGACTGTCTTTGGCATTCGGATCAATTGTCTTCTGAACTATAGAAACTAGCCCCCAAACTGTAAACATGACGAATAGTCCTATGATGCCCCAGAGCATGAACTGCTTGCCCTTGGCTCGTTCCCCTTCATCGGCACTGTTCATAATAAACTGGACTACCCCCCAGAGGAATACCACAAAAGCTAAGGCAAACAATACTGGCACTACAGATCGAGCTAAAAGACAACCTAAATAATCCACAAAACCTTCGACTCCACCTTGACCGGCATAAATAGATGAACAACTAGTACCAGAAGGTATATTTTGATTATTCTGTTGATCATTTTGTGATGCATCTGGCCAATTTGCAGGATCATTCGGATCTGTTTGAGCAAATGAAAGAGCTGGCAAAACTACTAAAGCTAGAGCTGTGACATATAAACCTATTTTAATTAAATTTTTATTTTTCATATATTAATAAATATTTATAATACTACTTGTGAAGATTCATAAACTAAATATTGTGGTGCCATACCTGTATCCTCCTGTATTGTCGTCACAGTATCGACGATAAGTTCAGCGATAGCCCAGGAACCCAAGAGTACCGCAGCACCAACCACACTCCAGAGTAACGCATCCTTAGCTTTACTAAGTTTTTCAGTATTTCCAAGCGCAGTCACAAAAAGAAAACCAGAGTAAATTATCATAATCACCACCAACGGTATACCTACCTTGATTACTCCTTTCAAAATAGTTGCTATGAATTCTTCAAGAGAATCGGCAGGGATAGGGTTGTGAAGTTTTCCTGTTGGAGGAGTGCCCTCAGCATCATCAAATATAATCTGAGCATTTAGAGAAACAACTGGTGCTAGTAACATAAAAAGTACAACCAAAAGTGGTAGAACTTTTTTTAGTATATTTTTCATGATTTTATTATATCGCATATTATAAACCTATCCAAGAACCATTGTAGCCCAAGATACTAAGTATAGTGTGAATAATCAGCCAGGCAGCAACAGATAATACGAAACCAAAGACAACATTTCCAAATATCTTCTTTGCCTTACTACGAGCTTCGGGCTGGATCCCAGAAAAAGCAAGCAGAAAACCAGCATAAGCAAACATAATAGCAGCTATAGGTAAAGCTATAACGAAAATAAGAAAGTTGGTTACATTGTTAATAAGGTCAAAAATCTCATTATATCCACAAGGTTTTTTGAGCTGATAACTCACATCTTCCCCATTTACTATCTCATCCTTTCCATAAGATTCAACACCGCAAGGCACTAACCCAGATTGAGCAAAAGAAAAAGAGGGTACGATAAGCATCACCACAACTAAAGAAAGATTGAATAAAAAATTTTTCATTATTTTAAGTATAAGTTAGTAATCTTATTACTCGCATCACGAACTCCGGCTTCGACATTGATAGAATTCGAAAGTATACCATCTATCATGCGACGGAAAATATTTGAAGTATCAACTGGTGATGGATCAAGCCAACTTTTAGCAAATAGCGCTGAATCATAGAAAGTAGGATAAAAAGAATCAGTAGGCTTCTTGGCTAGTAAGTCTCGCCGTGCTGGAGCAGCCCCCAAAGTCAGAGCATAAGACTCCGCAAAACTAGAATTAGTCAATAGTCCAGCCACTTGGATAGCGCTGTTTAAGTTTTTAGAAAATTTTGATATGGCTACGCCGGTCACACGGCCCGCAGTTGCTTTAAAAGTTGCATTTTTTAACTGCGGGAACGGAGCTGCTAAGAAATCTTGATTAGGATTTTTATTAACTAAGGCCCCGAGCTCACTCGCAAAACCAAAGTACAGTGCCAGGTTCTCCGCACTAAAAGCATCTCTAGAATTTTGCAAAGACTTATTCCAAGAATATTCATTAGCAAGTGGATTAGAAAAGTTGGTATAAAAATTTACCATATTTGATGCTCCATCCTTGTCCATAAGAGCCGAAGAAAATCTACCGTTAGACTCTTTGCTTATAGCATTACCAGTCTCTAAAAACAACGCAATCAAAATATCTTTGGCATTGTTGATATTACTATACTGCCCTAGAGCCACAGCACTTTTTTGAATCAGTCTCGACTCATCGGTCTTGGTGAGCTTAGGCGCAAGTTCTACAACTTCACTCCAGTTTGAGGGTGGATAAACTACTCCATTTGCATTTAACATACTGCGGTTGTAGTACATAACCAATGGATCAATTGCAATCGGTAGAGCCAAGACACCTTGGGAAGTTAAAAATACTTCTGCAGCAGAAGCAAAAGAGGTTTGGAATGTTGCGATAGGATAGCTCGCATAAGGTATGGTGAAAATTTTATTACTATAGTCAAAGGCCAAGGAGTCTGGCATAAAGAAAAGATCAGGACCCTTACCAGAGGCTAAAGCTTCCAGTAAATCTTGGCTAAATGAATCCGGAGATTTTTGTTCGTATTTTAAAGTGTAAGTCTTATAAGTATCATTAAAATTCTGTACCATAGTGTACAAAAGATCCGGCTTGAGTGTTCCCCAGATAACTACAGTTCCCCCAGAACCTTCTTTGACTTTAGTCTTACCCAAAGGAATAGTTCCTGAAAAAACCAAAATACCGAGTACCGCAAAAACGATAAAAATTATTATGAGAATGATTTGGAAATTGCCTTTCATTTTCTATATATCATACCATAGTGGTGGTCTCCTGCATCCACCTCCTGTTCATAAGTAAAGCCTTTTTGTTCAAACAATGCTAAAGCTTTATCTTTGGCCATAGACACAAAACCTCCGCCCGTAATCTCCCCTTCTGGTTCCCAATCGATCAAAAGCACCCGTCCGCCTGGTTTTAAAATGCGTTTTATTTCGTCTAAAAATTTACTCTTGTCTTCGGTTTGGAAAAGAATATTTGAGGCTATAACTCGGTCCACGATGGAGTCTTTTATCTTGGTACCCCCTACTTTTTCGACATCACCTAAAATACAATCAATATTTTTAATATGTTCTTCTTTGATTTTATTTTGGATAGTTTTGATAAAGTCAGGAACCACTTCCACCGCATAGACTTTACCCTTGGGCACCATATGTGAAACTAAAATAGAATAAAATCCACTTCCCGCGCCTAGGTCAGCAACGATCATATCATCTGAGATACCAAACTGTCTTAGATTTTTCTTAGGATCGCTAAACATGTGTCTATATTATAACATAGACACTCTCAATAAGAATAAATTTTACACACAAGCAATAGAAGCGATACTGTCTCCAGCACGAAGACGCATGATGGTCACGCCTTGAGTCTGACGTCCGAGTGCTGATATGTCTTTTAGAGCAGTTCGAATGACTTGACCTTTCTTGGACATCGCGATTAATTCTTCTTCGTCTCCAGTTAGCACTTTACCGACGATGAGTCCTCCAGTCTTGCTGGTAACTTTCGCAGTCTTAATACCAGATCCACCACGACCTTGAGTTTTATATTCTTTTAAGGCAGTCTTTTTACCAAAACCATTAGCACTCATAGTGATAAAGTAACCATCCTTCTTTTCTTTCTTGATTACATCTACTCCGATAACTTCGTCATTCTTACCAAGCTTGATACCTCGCACTCCGCCTGCAGTCCGGCCCATCTCACGAATGTCTGACTCTTTGAAACGAATAGATTGTCCGTCTTTAGTTGCAAGCATAACATCATCTCCTTTTTCAGCGAGCAATGCTGAAGCGAGTTGGTCACCTTTATCTAATCGAATAGCGATGATTCCACTTCGTCGCACATCTTTAAAGCTCTCCGCAGACATTTTCTTGGCAGTACCTTGGCTAGTAACTAACATAAGTGAAGATAGAGCCAAATCCTTGCCTTTCGGCATCGGCAAAATAGAAGTCACTTTTTCTTCACTAGTAAGCGCCAGGAAATTCATGATGGATTTACCTTTAGTAGCTCGGCGACCCTCAGGAATATCGTACATTTTGATTTGGTAAGCTTTACCGGTATTGGTAAAGAATAAAAGGTCACTATGAGTAGATCCAGAGACAAGCATAGTCACAAAGTCTTCTTCTTTAGTCTCAAGATCAACCACACCCACACCACCTCTTTTCTGAGATTTGTATTCTCCTGGATCAGTACGCTTTACATAACCACCTGCTGTAAACACCAACATAGTTTCTTTTTCAGGGATTAAATCTTCTTCGTTTATTTCTTTGACACCACCTTTGATAATCTTGGTTCGTCGTTCGTCCTGATGCTTCTCTTTTATTTCGGCGAGTTCAGTCGAAATAACTTTCAACATTTTCTTCGGATTCGCCAAAAGTTCTTTGATTTCCTTAATAAACTTTTGCTTTTCTTCAAGCTCAGATTCGATGGCTTTACGCTCAAGACCTGCGAGCTTTTGAAGTTTCATTTCCAATATCGCCGCCGCCTGAAGATCCGAAAACTTAAATTCTTTCATCAAGTTCACTTTAGCAATACTTGCATCCTTAGATCCTCGAATGATAGTGATAACTCGATCGATCTTGTCGAGCGCTTTTTTAAGACCGAGCAAGATATGCTCTCGTTCTTCTGCTTTGCGCAAATCATATTCACTTCTTCTCCTGACTACTTCCTTTCTGTGTAAAATAAAAGAAGACAGAATGGACTTTAAAGATAAAGTTTGTGGTACACCGTCCACCAGTGCAACCAAGTTAAAATTGAAATTTTGCTCGAGTTGAGTATTTTTATATAAATAATTTAAAACTTTTTCTGGAACAGCACCTTGTTTTAAATCGATCACCACACGAATATCTCGAGTAGACTCGTCGCGAAGTCCTTTAATACCATCTAATTTCTTTTCTTGAACTAGTTCGGCGATAGCCATAATCAAGTTGGCTTTGTTGACCCGGAAAGGAATAGAAGTAATCACAATCTGGAAAGATCCATTTTTGAGTTCTACAATTTCTGCCTCTCCACGGCACACTACTCCACCGCGACCAGTTGAATATGCGTGCAACATATCCTTATAACCATACGCTAGACCACCAGTCGGAAAATCGGGTCCTTTTACAAATTGCATCAAATCTTCAGTGGTTGCGTTTTCATTATCAATAAGGTGGTTTGTAGCATCAATCACTTCACCTAAGTTGTGTGAAGGAATATTGGTTGCCATACCAACCGCGATACCGAGAGTACCATTGAGAAGTAATGCCGGCACAGCAGAAGGAAAAACTTTTGGTTCCTTGCGAGTCTGATCATAGTTTGGTCGAAAGTCTACAGTTTCTTTTTCCATATCACGTAGAAGCTCGCTGGAAATCTTAGACATCTTAGCTTCGGTATAACGCATCGCTGCGGCATTGTCACCATCAATCGAACCAAAGTTTCCTTGACCGAGAATAAATGGATAACGATAAGAAAACTCCTGAGCCATACCCACCATAGAGTCATACACGGCGACATCGCCATGCGGGTGATATTTACCTAACACATCTCCGACTACTGTAGCGGATTTTCGAAAACGAGAAGAAGCAGTGAGCCCCATCTCATGCATGGCATAAAGAATTCTGCGATGCACTGGTTTTAAACCGTCTCGAACGTCTGGCAGAGCTCGGGCAGTTATGACTGACATCGAGTACGCCAAATAAGACTCTTTCATCTCGGTAATGATATCTACCGGCAAAATAGAGTCTTTGGGAGGCTTTTCTTCGATTTCTTCTTTACTCTTCTTGGCCATAAAGTCTTATTCTACCACAGGATCGGAACTAGTGTTAGTATTGCTCCAACTATCGATCAGATTACTTTTTAAAACAGAGAAAGGCTTCAAATCTTCTTTGACTTTTACATAGGTCTCCTCTTTTGTAATATTTTCACCCAAACTCCATGTCCAAAGTACTGCCATGACTATGCACACGCAAATCATCGAAATAGATAAAATCTGTCTTCGTTCTTGTTCCGGTTTATTTCGCAAATGCCGCACTACTTTTCTTATTTTTTGCATAATATTTTTTTAAAAAAACTATACTGTTCTTAATACTACGACTTCACCATCCTTACCTTCCAAATCTTTTCTCTTTAAAGTAAGCTTATCCACTACTTCAGCTTTTTCTTCACCCATTTCTTTCAAAAATGCCTTCAAACTAGTATCATCATAGTCCATCGGTATGATCATCTTAGGTTCAAGAGTAGAAGCGAGTTTAGCGGAAGCTTTGGCATCAAGCATGTCTTTACCAGCAACTGGAATAAATAGGATGTCCGGCTCGCTGATAGATTCACGAACTTCTTTAGAGATATCATCACTAGCCAAAGTTCCCAAGAACGCAATCTTGATACCATCAACAGTTAAAGAATACACAGTATTGATATACGGCTTACCAGATAGCTTAGCTTCAGTCATGATACCTTTGATGAAAATTTCTTTGACTTCATAATCCCCAGGACCACTAACCACAAAAGGGACCCTGTCACCATGAGAGAGTTGCTCAACTCCGTTGTAATCTGGGTGATTCGTAGTGACAAGCGCTATGTCTGCACCAAACTTACTAGAGATGCCGGATTTAGAAGACTTAGAAACTGGGTTAAAAGCCATGGTCATTTCTCCCTGACTGATCTTGAAAAACTGTAAGCCGTTGTATGTGATAATCATTGGCTATAGTATAGCAAAAACAATATAAAAAATCACCTCATACCCGCTTGCTTTTTTAACCATTTGTAGTAATATATCCTCCATAAGAGAATATTTATTATTTAGCTTGGATTTAGGGTAACACCTCTCGGGA
>CAYMIC010000008.1:0-924 GCA_964390615.1 uncultured Candidatus Saccharibacteria bacterium
TTTTTATTTGTCTCACAATAAAAGCGGTCGCAGTTATTATGCAACAAGGAGGAGGGAGATTGTGAAGTTAGGAATTTAGGAGTTTGAAGAAATTTTGCTTAAAATCTTCGGAATCTTTTTGAAATCAGTCATGAGAGTGTCTCGCATGCTGCCGTTGTAGAGTGCAGCAGCGGGGTGATATAAGGGCAAGAAATTCTCACACTTTATATATTCAAATTTCTTATTTAAAAGTTTGCCATGAACTTCAGATATTTTTTCATTCGGAAAAAAGTTGCTCATACTATGGCGACCTAGAAAAACTATGAGTTTCGGGTTAATAAAATTTAATTCTTCGGTAAGCCAGGCTCGGCACGCTTCTTTTTCGAGAGGGAGGGGATCGCGGTTCTCTGGTGGGCGATATTTTACGACATTGGTGATGTAGATGTCATCTCGTTTCATTCCTATAGCCTCGAGCATTTTATTTAAAAACTTTCCGGCAGCTCCCATGAAAGGCACACCAGTCTCGTCCTCCTTTTTTCCTGGAGCCTCTCCGATAAAAATTATTTTAGCTAGAGGATTGCCATGACCAAAGACTGCCCTTGCGCCGGTGTGTTTGAGTTCGCACTGGCAGTTTTCTTTCCAGTATTCGTGAATTTGCGAAAGTCCTTCTGCTTGGTTCATATTTTCATTATAATACAATTTGCTTTAAAAAAATTATCGTGTTATCATAAATTCATATTCCCTTCGGGGTTTTTATTTTTTTACTAAACAATTATTTACGCCAGAGGCGCACAAATATGGATATCAGAAACATAGCAATTATAGCCCATGTGGACCACGGCAAGACCACTCTTACCGACGCTCTCATGAAACAAAATGGAGGCCTTCAAGACGAAGGTGTCTCGATGGACTCAAACGATATTGAGAAAGAACGAGGGATTACTA
>CAYMIC010000008.1:934-18275 GCA_964390615.1 uncultured Candidatus Saccharibacteria bacterium
TTTATTCAAAAAATACTTCTATAACTTACAAGGGAACCAAGATCAACATCGTGGATACACCTGGCCACGCTGACTTCGGTTCTGAGGTAGAACGAGTGCTTAGAGCTATCGATTCTGTGCTTTTGCTTGTGGATGCAGTGGAAGGTCCTATGCCTCAGACTCGTTTCGTTTTGAAAAAATCTCTTGAGCTTGGGTTAAAACCTATTGTTATCATCAACAAGATTGACAAACCAGCATCTGATCCAAATCGAGTTCATGACGAAGTGTTGGAACTTTTCTTTGAACTTGGTGCTACTGATGATCAAGCAGATTTTCAAACTATGTACGCTATCGGTCGCGAGGGTAAGGCCTTTAAAAAGATTGGAGATGATTCTAAGGATCTTTCACCGCTTCTTGATCTTATTCTTGAAAAAGTTCCAGTGGCTTCTCGAGACGAAGATGCCAAGATGTCAGCGCAAGTATTCAACCTTGGTTATGACAACTTCTTGGGCCGTATGGCGGTAGCTCGTATTTATTCTGGAAAAGTAGTCTCTGGTAGTTCAATTTTTATAAAAGGTGAACATGGTACTCGTAGTGGTAAAATCACTAAGCTTTTTAGCTTTGAAGGAATTTCTCGAAAAGAAGTTACCGAAGCTACTTCAGGAGATATAGTCATGGTCGCCGGAATTCCAGATATTTTTATCGGAGAGACTCTCTGTGGCGCTGAAGATGTAGAAGCTTTGCCGCATATCGCTATCGACGAGCCGACTTTGTCTTTAAATTTTTTGGTAAATGATTCTCCTTTTGCTGGACGTGAAGGCAAATTTGTAACTTCGAGACAACTAAAAGAAAGACTAGAAAAAGAGCTCGAGATCAACGTCGGGCTCCGCGTAGATTTTTCACCTGATCAAGGAGGTAAGAGTGGTCCATCTTTTTTCAAAGTATACGGACGAGGCGAACTTCACATCGCGGTCTTGTTGGAAAACATGCGCCGCGAAGGATTTGAAATGCAGGTTTCTCAACCAGAAGTAATCGTCAAAGAAGAGGGAGGTGTGAAGACTGAACCATATGAAGAGCTTGTAATCGATGTTCCAAATGAATCTTCTGGAGTTGTGATTGAAAAAATAGGAAAGCGAAAAGGTATCATGAAAGATATGACTGAGAAACATGGTATCACTCGTATTATCTTTGATATCCCTACTCGTGGACTCTTGGGTTATCGTGGAGAATTTATTATTGATACTAAGGGTGAAGGTATTATGTCTTCACGAGTTATCGGTTTCAAAGAGTATGCAGGAGAAATCAAAAAGCGAGAATACGGTTCTATGGTTTCGATGGCGCCGGGCAAGGCTGTAGCATTCTCCTTGGGCAATTTGCAAGATCGAGGACTTTTGTATGTAGAACATGGTACCGAAATTTACGAAGGTATGGTCATCGGTAATGTTTTAAAAGGCGATGAGATGTCAGTAAATCCTCCCAAAGGTAAACAGCTTACTAATATGCGAGCCTCTCGTACCGATGAAGCTATTTCCCTACACCCTGCGTTTATCTTATCTATCGAGCGAGGTCTGGAAGTCATGAATGGTGATGAGTATTTAGAAATCACCCCTAACTCTGTACGTCTACGCAAAAAGTACCTTACAGAGCTTGATCGGATCAAAGCTCAGAGAGTAAGCTAAATCGTGCAATAATATACATTTGACACTTAGTCAAATTAGTGTATATTATAGATATAACCTTAATTAAATTTTTTAAGATACTTTATGTCAACAATATCATTTAAACCAAAGCAAGTTACCAAGCGCCTTACTTCACATCTTCATGACCGGGCTTCTGATGTGATCATGAGTCGTTTTGGATTGAACTCTGATACTGAACGAAAGACTCTCGAAGAGATTGGTAAAAAATATAATATAACTCGAGAAAGAGTTCGACAGATCGAAGAGTCTGCGCTTTCTATGATAAAGAAATCTGATGCTTATAAAAATGAGCAAGTTTTTTTTGATGAGTTAAAGCAATTGATTTCATCTTTGGGTGGGATTGTTTCTGAACACGATTTATTGCCTCATATTTCCAAAGACGAAGTTACTCAGAACCATATTCATTTTTATCTAGTATTAGGAGATGCTTTTCGAAAACATCGTGAAGATGATCATTTCAAGACTCGCTGGAGTGTGGATGATGAGATTGCAGAAAAAGTCCATGCCTCACTCAAGAAACTTTACACTTCATTAGGTGATGAAGATTTGATTCCCGAAACTGAGATGATCAAAAAGTTTCTAGATCACTTAAAAGATGTTTCGGATGAATACAAGAATGATGAGATTGCTAAGCGATGGCTCTCTATCTCCAAGCGCGTTTCTAAAAATCCATTAGGTGAATGGGGTAAAGCAAGTTCTCAGAATGTTCGCACCAGAGGTGTCAAAGACTATGCGTACCTTGTGATGCGCCGACATGGCTCACCTATGCATTTCCGAGAAGTTACTGATGCTATTTCTAAAACTTTTGGCCGAAAGACTCACTACGCGACTACCCACAACGAACTTATCAAAGATCCTCGTTTTGTACTTGTTGGCCGCGGACTGTATGCACTATCAGAATGGGGTTACAAGACTGGTATCGCTCGCGATGTAATTCGAGACATATTAAAGAAAGAAGGTCCGATGTCAAAAGAAGATGTAGTTGATAAGGTCATGAAAGAACGATACTTCAAAAAGAACACTATCTTGGTAAACTTGGTAAATCCAAAATACTTCAAGAAAAATAAGAATGGACTCTACTCCGCTATCTAGCGGAGTTTTGTTTTATACCTAGATTTGTATTTCGTTTACTTTAGTTCACCGATGTATTAAAATTGTAGGTAATGATAGACGCATTATTTGGTTTGGCTGCTAAGATTGCTTCTGAAGTTTTACCTTTTGCAGGAGTGGTAATGCTCGGAGGTATCGCTTGGAAATTTTGGCTCCATTATATAAGGCAAGATTTTATCTCTGGTATTACTTATGTGATGCTTGAGGTTGTTCCACCTCGTGAAGTTTTGCGTTCTCCAAAAGCTATGGAGCTTTTTCTAACTAACGCCCTTTACCACTACAGTAACAAGGGAGGCAAAGAAGAGTACTGGCAAGGTGCCGTGTGGTTTTGGCATTCTTTGGAGATTGTTTCGATAGAGGGCCAAGTGCATTTTTATATTCGCACTCCAACCCGACTCAAAGAATATGTCGAAACTCAGATGTACGCGCAATACCCTCAGGCTCAAATACGAGTTGTCGAAGACTATACTTTAGCGGTAGATGAGATCACACCACAGAGCGAATGGAATCTTTGGGGTTGTGAATTTCAATTGGAAAAACCAGAAGCTTACCCGATTAAAACTTATGTAGACTTCGGACTCGACAAAGATCCTGATGAAGAATTTAAAGTTGATCCTTTGTCTCCAGTTGTTGAACTCTTTGGTTCAATTAAAAAGGGAGAGCAGATGTGGGTACAGTTTGTCGTTCGACCATCCAAGGTCGAGTATCATACTCATGGGACTTGGTTTGGTAAACATGATTGGGTGGCTGAAGCTCAAAATGAAATTGAGAAGCTTATGGAGAAGTACGCCTTATCCAATGTGATTGAAGGAAGTACCGAAAAGAAAACTCGACCGCCGTATGCTATGGAGCCTACAATCAAAGGTATGACTACAAAGATTACCAAACTAGGCTTTGATACTGGTATTCGGGTTTGCTATGTGGCTAAAAAAGATGCTTGGGATCTGAACAATCGCCGAAATATCCGTATGATTTTCCGTCAGTACAATAATCCATTGGTAAACAGTTTGGTTCGTAAAAATTCTACTCAGGCTGATGCTTTTGGTAGTATCTTTACTATTTCTGATAAGAAAGTAATGGTGCTTGCAAATCGTATGCTTACTGAGTATCGCGAGCGATCTTTCTTTTATCTACCTATGCGTCATCACTTGGCAGCGTATTTGCCTTGGCCTATTTCACCAACATTTTTTATGAAATATTTCCATCCACATACTATGGTCTTAAATGTTGAAGAGCTGGCTACACTCTGGCACTTTCCAGGTCAGATACTTAAAGTTCCTACTCTTGAACGAATTGAATCAAAAGAAGCTGCTCCGCCTACAAATTTGCCGCTTTAAAATATTTTTTAAATGCGAAACCTATTTAATTCAAAATATATGAAGCTCAGATTTCTTTTGAAAAGTTTTTTGTACTGTATCCTTGCTATATGTATATTGTTTTTTATTTTTTACTTTTTATTCTTAGCTCCTCCAGCAGCCTTTAAGCCGGGTTCTATTAAAGTTATTGCAGAAGGAGAAAACCTGCGTGGACTTTCTCGCGAGCTCAAAGATGAGGGTTATATTAATTCTCGTTTAGCCTTTGAATCTTTTGTGATCATGTATGGTGGTGAGAGGCACCTGATTCCAGGTGAGTATCTTTTTAAAACCAAACTCCCAGTATATGAACTTGCTCGTCGGATTTCTTTAGGTAAACATGGTTTTGAAGCTATCAAGGTCACTATACCTGAGGGATTAAATCGTGAAGAGATAGGTGAGTTGCTAGCAGCCAAGCTTCCTAATTTTAAAAAAGAAAACTTTTTGGATTTGACTGTGGGTAAAGAGGGATATCTTTTTCCAGATACTTACTTTTTTTTCCCGACCGTACTCGAAGAAGCTGTAGTGGAAACTCTGGAGAATAATTTTGAAAAGAAGATGGCATCCATTCGACCAAAGATAAAAGAATTTGGTAAAAGTGAAAAAGAAATTATCACTATGGCTTCTATTATCGAGTGGGAAGCTAACGGAGACCAAGATCGAGAATCTATCGCTGGTATTTTGTGGAAGAGGCTCGCTATCGGCATGCCACTTCAAGTAGATGCCTGGCCGGCAACTTACAAAGAGAGGGGTTTACCAGATCATCCGATATCAAACCCAGGAGTGAAAGCTATTAACGCTGCTATTCATCCGAAATCTACACCATATTTGTATTATTTACATGCAGGAGACGGCAGTATTCACTACGCCAGAAACTTTGCAGAACACAAGGCAAATAAGGTAAAGTACCTTAAGTAATGCCAAAGCCAGTAAAAAAGACAGTTTTTGTAGGCCTTTCCGGGGGTGTGGATTCTTCCGTGTCGGCCGCAATTTTAAAAGACCAGGGCTATGTAGTCGTTGGGGTTTTTATCCGTACCTGGCATCCAGAATTCATACAGTGCAACGAGGAAGAAGAGCGCTTAGATGCTATGCGCGTAGCAGCACACTTGGATATTCCGTTCCTGACTTTTGATTTGGAAAAGGAATACAAAGAAGGTGTGGCTGACTATATGATAGAAGAATATAAAAAAGGCCGAACACCAAATCCTGATGTTATGTGTAATCGCGAAGTAAAGTTTGGTGCATTTCTACAGAAAGCACTTGCTATGGGGGCAGACTTTGTTGCGACAGGGCACTACGCTAAAATTTCATCTCGCAAGAAAGAATATGCTTTTGAGAAGGAGTGGCTGAGCAAAGCGAGGGACCGAGCGACTGAGCAAAAGGATATTCTTTTGAAGCGAGGTCTGGACCCTGCTAAAGATCAAGTATATTTTCTCTGGACCCTTACAAGCGAACAACTTTCAAAAATTATTTTTCCAGTTGGAAATCTAAAAAAAGAACAGGTGCGTAAGCTTGCCGAAAAATATAAACTTCCCACAGCAAGCAAGAAAGATAGTCAGGGGATATGCTTCTTGGGAGACATAGATTTGAAAGATTTTTTGAAACATTACATAAAATCTAAAAAAGGCGATGTAAGAAATGAAAGGGATGAAGTTGTTGGTGAACATGATGGCGCAGTATTTTCTACTTTAGGCGAGAGGCATGGATTTACTATTACTAAGAAAACCCCAGACGACAAGAGATACTATGTAGTTGGAAAAGACATAGAAAAAAATATTTTGTATGTCTCGCAAAGCCCAAAGCAAAATCATTCTGGTGCTTTGCAAAGTTATAAAATAGAAAATACTAATTGGGTTGTCACTCCAAAAGAAGGAAAAAGTTATACAGCTCAAATTAGATATCACGGCGAGTTTTTGGAGTGTGAAGTGAAGAATCAAGACGAAGTAATTTTTAAAAAACCAACCATGATAGCCGGTGGCCAGTCGATCGTGGTTTACGATGGTGACATTGTATTAGGAGGTGGAACCGTTATATATGGATTACCATATAGTAACGGCATTCGGATATCGGACAAGTAAACTTGTCCATGCTCCTCTTTTGTTGCTATAATTCTCTTATGCAAAACATTTTTGATCCAGTAACTTTAGAGATTATTTGTCGTCTAGCCATAGCGCTATTACTAGGTATGTTTATAGGTGTAGAGCGAGTCTGGGCACACAAGACTGCAGGTATTCGTACTTATGCCCTGGTTTCGATGGGTTCGGCACTTTTTGTGATAATTTCTGAAATGATGGCACGAGCTTATAGTATGGGTTCAGATTTTGATCCTTCTCGTATTGCTTCTCAAGTGGTTGTCGGTGTTGGTTTTATAGGTGCAGGACTTATTTTTACTAAAGATTCTAAACTTGTAGGAATAACTACAGCGACAGGCCTTTGGGTTTCTGCAGGTATCGGTATGGCATCTGGCTTTGGTCTTTATGATATTGCCATCATTGCCACCTTGCTAACTCTCTTTGTATTCGTAGTGCTATGGTTTTTTGAAGCGAGATTAAAGAGAACAGCTTTGTATCAAAAACAAAATTTAGACGATAATCAGTAAAAGAATTCTATGCAGTCCAGCGAGATACGACAAAGATTTTTAAAGTTTTTTGAGGATAGGGGGCATAAAATAATCCCTTCAGCGTCCTTAGTACCTGAAAATGATCCTTCAGTACTTTTTAATACTGCTGGAATGCAACCCCTTGTACCTTACCTTCTAGGGCAAGCACACCCTATGGGTAAACGCATCGCTGATATTCAAAAATGTGTCCGTACTGGAGACTTGGATGACATCGGAGACAATCGCCATTTTTCTTTTTTTGAAATGATGGGCAATTGGTCCTTGGGGGATTATTTTAAAGATGAAGCCATAAAATGGAGTTATGAATTTTTGACTGGGAAAGTTGAAGGTCTAGGGCTCGATGTGAAACGCTTGTATGTGACTGTTTTTGAAGGTGATGAAAATGCACCATATGATGAAGAGTCCAAAAAAATTTGGATGAGTTTGGGAATTCCTGAACATCGTATCTATGCACTACCAGCGGATGATAATTGGTGGAGCCCAGGAGACAATGGTCCTTGTGGTCCGTGTTCTGAAATGTTTTACGATATGTTGGGTACTGTTGGAGATTTAGATAAACAAGGATTTATAGATGCTCAGAAAAGAGAAGATGTGATAGAGATCTGGAATGATGTTTTCATGGAATATGAAAAGAAGGATGGAAAAGTCATTGGGAAATTAAAACAAAAGAATGTCGACACTGGGGCCGGACTTGAGCGCATCACTGCGGTCATGCAAGGCAAACGAACTGCGTATGATACAGACATATTTAGAGAAATTTTTGGCAAAATAGAAGAATTTACAACTAAAGATGATGTAAAATCTAAAAGAATTATTGCGGATCATATTCGCGCCAGTGTCTTTATGATTTCTGATGGAGTAAAACCTGCGAATAATGGTGCGGGTTATGTGCTTCGCCGATTGCTTCGTCGAGCGACTCGGTTTGCGGATGTGCTTGGTTTTAAGCACGGTTCACTTTTTTGGTTAGCTGGAACCGTTATCGAAAAGTTTAAAGATATTTATCCTGAGCTTTCTCAAAATTCTGAAAATATCAAAAAAGAAATTGAAAAAGAAGAAAGTAAATTCCGAGAGACTCTCGAGAAGGGAATGAAAGAATTTGAAAAAGGAACTGACCCGTTTGTACTTTTTACTACTTACGGTTTTCCATTTGAGCTAACCCTCGAACTTGCCAAAGAAAAAGGAATATCTATCGATGTAGAAGATTTTAATAAAAAGATGGCGGAGCATCAGAAATTATCACAAACTGCTTCGGCTGGGATGTTTAAGGGAGGGCTTGCAAATCACAATGAACAAACTATTCGGCTTCATACAGCGCACCATTTGCTCTTGGCAGGACTGCAAGCGATAGTTTCACCGACTATCAAACAGCGGGGAAGTAATATCACCGAAGATCGACTCCGCATGGATTTCCTTTGCGATCATAAACTCACCGACGAAGAAAAACAAAAAGTAGAAGACTGGGTGAACGATAAAATCAAACAAGGATTAAATGTCGTCCGGCGCGAAATGCCACTAGCTGAAGCAGAAAAACTCGGCGCCGAAATGGAATTCGGTGCAAAGTATCCTGAAGTTGTTTCCCTCTACTTCATTGAAGACAAAGACGGCAATCCAATCTCCAAAGAATTCTGCGGAGGACCTCATGTGAAAAATACAAGTGAACTAGGAACTTTCAAAATCCAAAAAGAAGAAGCATCATCCCAAGGCGTACGTAGAATTAAAGCAGTTTTGTCATAAATTTATTTTTTATATGATACAATTGTAATATGGGAATTTTCTCTAAAAAGAAAACTGAAGACTTGGTGCTTCTTTTTGATATTGGTTCTTCGTCTGTGGGTGCGGCGCTTTTTTATAAAAAATCTTCTGGAGTACCAGAGATGATTTACAGCCGAAGGGAATCTATAACTCTCGAAACTAAAATAAATATTGATCGTTTTTTGCACTTAACTATCGAAGCCCTAAAAATAGTCGCCAATGATGTCTGTATGAAAGGTTTTGGCACACCGGCTCAGATTTACTGCGTGCTCTCTTCGCCTTGGCACGCGTCGCAAACTCGAGTGATTCGATTAGTCAAAGACGAACCAGTCATCTTTACCCAAAAGCTAGCGGACGAGTTGATTGCCAAAGAAGTGGCCCTTTTTGAAGAAGAACACAAGCATTTCTATGAAGATGGTAATGGTAAGGCTACGACTATCGAACTTAAAAACATGAAGACTATCCTAAACGGCTATGAAGTCATCAATCCATATGGTCAAAAAGCTAAAGAGATCGAGATGTCAGTCTTTGTCTCGATGGTAGAAGAACATATCACCGACATGATCGTGGAGAATATCAATCGGCATTTCCGTTCAGCTAAGATAAAATTTATTTCCTTTGTCATGGCCTCTTCTACAGTAGCTCGCGATATGTTTGTTCATCAAGACAATTTTCTTTTGGTAAATATCGGTGGCGAAGTCACAGATATCTCTATGATCAAGAAAGATATCATCCGTGAATCCATTTCTTTCCCCATGGGTCGCAATTTTATGGTACGAGGCTTGGCTCTCGAGCTCGGAGTAGATCTCCGTCAAGCCGAAACCTATTTGTCGTTGTATAAGGATGAGCACTTAGATGATGCTACCTTAAAAAAGATCGAACCGGCGGTATCTAAAATAAAAACCGAGTGGCTTAAAAATTTCCAAGATTTTCTAAGTACTTTGTCGAACGATATTTCGATCCCTTCGACTGTATTTATCACGGTGGAAAAAGATTTAGCCAAGTTTTTCGGAGATATTATAAAAACTGAGCAGTTCAACCAGTATATTCTCACCGAATCCAAGTTTCGAGTTATCTTTTTGGGTAGCCAAGAGCTTCATGGTATCGCGATATTGAAGGATCATGTCGAGCGTGATCCATTTTTAGTAATCGAATCAATTTACATTAATCATTTTCTTGGTTAAAATTAAAACAAATGCCCAAACACACTTTTGATGATATGGTTCGAATAAAGAGAGAACAAGGAGTTAAAGACTCTGGAATTAAAGCTACACCTGCTTCAGAGTCAGCACCTAGGACTAGACGGAGTATCGAAGACAATCCTATTTTAAATCGTCCGCGCATCAAGCGCATGGAAGGTAAAGTAGCGTCGCGACCGGAAACAAATTTTGTAGAGCAGAATCTTTCTGCGAAGCCTTCACGCCGCAAGGAAACTCTTTATACAGGAGGATTTGATGAAAATGAATACAATATGCCAGAAGGCAAGCATGGCATGTGGTTTGCTGCTATCGTAGCCATAATTTTTCTTCTTTTCGGGGTGACTCTTCTCTTTGGTCAAGCTAAAATCACAGTCACGCCCAAGATAGAGGATTTAAATCTTAGTGAAAATATGGTGGCTGTTCGTGGTTCGACCACGGATGACTTGGCTTTTGACTTGGTGGTAATTTCTGGAGAAGAAACTGATACATTGCTCGGAAAAAGCGAAGAAAATGTTTCGCTCAAGGCCCGCGGCACAGTAATTCTGTATAATTCTTTTAGTAGCGCCACTCAGACTCTCGATATAGATACTCGTCTCGAAGGTTCCAACGGTAAAATGTATAAAACTGAAAAGAGAGTAATAATCCCAGGCATGAAAGACGGTGTACCTGGTTCTGTCGAAGTCGGAGTCTATGGTGTGGAGGCCGGCGAAGCTTACAATAGTGAACCGCTTGATTTTAAAATATTTGGTTTCAAAAATGGTCCCAAGTACTCAAAATTCTATGGCCGATCCAAGACTTCGCTTGAGGGTGGCTACATAGGCAAGATGACCACAGTAGGAGAAGCAGAAAAAGCAGAAGCTTTGTCTCGTCTTGAAGCTAGTTTAAAAACAAAGTTGACTCAAAAAACAATAGATCAGATACCTCCAGGCTTTATTCTTTTTGACGATGCAGTAAGGTTGGTGATCGAAGAAGCCTCAGTCGGAAAAACAGGTGAAGAAGGCAAGGTTCCGGTAAAAGTCAAAGGCACTTTGTATGGTTTCTTGTTTGAAGAAAAGGAACTAACTAAAAAAATAGTAACAGATGCGGTCAAAGATTATGATGGTTCGGATGTGTATATACCTAATTTAAAAGATTTTTCTTTTACTCTTTCCACTCCAGAAGCTTCATTTAAAGATATCAGAAATATAGCCTTTACTTTGGAGGGCAAGGGCAAGATCGTGTCTCGAGTAGATGAGGACAAGATCCGTTCAGATACTTTCGGTGCGAAGAAAAAAGAATTTCCAAGTATTTTAGCTAGATATACAAACATCGACAGTGCTTCCGTAGTCATCCGGCCATTCTGGAAGAGTGCTTTTCCAGAAAAAATGCAGAAGATCAAGGTAGATGTTCAATATCCATAGTAGTTTCAGATTTAAACATTGACTAAGTAAAATTATTTTGTTACTATATGGCTCATATAATGAGTGATTCAAAAAATGAAAAATTGCCAACCGCAAAAGGCGTGGTAACCGAGGCATTACCTTCCACATTGTTTCGATTAAAGATGGAAGATGATAGCGAAATGTTAGCATACCTATCCGGCAAAATGAGACTACACAGGATCAAGGTTTTGATTGGGGATACTGTCGAAGTAGTGCTGGATCCATATGGTGGAAAGGGTAGAATTGTTAAAAGGTTGTAATTTTTTTTGAAATGGTGTATCATAGACATTACGCTTCTTAAAAGAGAGTAAGTGTTGAAAAATAAGGCTTTTTCCTTATTTTTCGTTTTGTTTTTAAGGACGAAAGTCAATTAATTATTTTTTATAAATTTTTTAAAAGTCATGAAAATTAGAGCATCAGTTAAGAAAATATGTGACAAATGCAAGATCGTAAAACGACAAAGACATTTGCGCGTGATCTGCTCTAATCCCAAGCACAAACAGAAGCAATAATTTATGATGAGAATTCTTGGAATCACAGTACCAAACGAAAAGAGATTAGAGATAGGACTAACCGTATTCTACGGTATTGGCATTTCTTCTGCTCGAAAGATTTTAGACCAAGTTGGCATAGAGCATGGTATGAAAGCTAAAGACTTAACTGAAGCTGATGAAAACAAAATCCGTGCCATTATCGAAGGCATGACTATAGAAGGAAACTTAAAGCGTGAAATAGGTGCAAATATCAAAAGACTTAAAGATATCAAAACTTTCCGAGGTATCCGACACATGAAGAGATTACCAGTCCGTGGTCAACGTACCAAGACAAACTCTCGAACTGTCAGAGGTAATGTCCGAAAGACTATGGCATCCGGTAAGAGAAAAGAATCTAAGACTTAAAAATAATATTTAATTAAATGGCTAAGACCAAAACCACAACAGAAGAGACAAAGACTGACGGAGTAGAAACTGCTGAAGTAAAAATTCCAGTAGGTAAAACAGCTAAGAAGAAGATAACTTCTGGAATCTTAAACGTGGAAGCGACTTTCAACAATACTAAAGTGGTTTTTGCAGACAAGGTTGGAAACGCTCTCTTTTGGTCTTCTTCAGGATCTCTTGGTTTCCGAGGTGCAAAGAAAGGAACTCCATTCGCAGCTTCCAAGGTAGGAGATATCATCGGAGGCAAGGCTGCAGCTCTTGGAGTTAAAGATGCAGATGTTGTAGTCAAAGGAGTAGGTTCTGGGCGTGAGCCAGCAATTCGTGCCTTTATGGCCCACGGTGTTGAGATCACTTCGATCAAGGATGCGACTCCAGTTCCACACAATGGTCCGAAAGCAAAGAAGCCTCGCCGAGTATAAATAAGATAAAGAAATATTATGCAAACCAAACCAATGTTTAAAATTTGTAAGAGATTAGGAGCTGGGGTATATGACAAATGTCAGACCTCCAAGTTTAAATCTGCACCTGTAAAATTCGGTGCTGGCTCCAAGCGTCCAAAAGCTCTTACCGAATACGGTCTTCAACTAGTAGAAAAGCAAAAGATTCGATTCTCTTACGGTATTACTGAACGACAGCTTTCAAACTATGTGAAGAAGGCTAACTTGATCAAAGGTGCTGGTGTAGCTGAAAAGTTTTACGAGAGCCTAGAATCACGACTAGACAACGCAGTGTACCGTATGGGACTCGCACCATCTCGACGTGGTGCACGACAAATGGTTTCTCATGGTCACTTTATTGTAAATGATCACCGCGTGACTGTACCTTCATACGAATTATCAAAGGGAGATGTTATCCGAGTTCGTGAAGGATCCAAGACCAAGAAAATCTTTGATAACTTGGCTGCCAAGTTGAAAGATTATAATGCACCAGCATGGCTTACATTTGATGTTGCCAAGATGGAAGGACATGTCATATCCAAGCCAAAGAATACTGAAACCTTCTTGGATTTGAATGCAGTGTTGGAATTTTACAGTCGTTAATTTTTTTAATGTAAATTTATTATTAGCTAAATTTTATATAACATATGCCTGAATACAAAATAATCATGCCTTCCAAGCCTCGAATAGTGGTAGAAGAAGGAAATAAAGGAGTATTTGAAATAGATGGCCTCTACCCCGGCTACGGCCACACTCTCGGAAACAGCTTGCGAAGAATCATCCTCTCGTCTCTTCCTGGCGCCAGTGTCACTTCTATCAAGATCGATGGAGTGACTCATGAATTTGAGACTATGGAAGGTGTCAAAGAAGATGTTATCGTTATGATTTTGAATTTGAAGAAGCTTCATTTCAAAATGGCTTCTGATGAGCCTCAGACTGTAAGTCTTTCTATCAAAGGTCCAGCAACTGTCACAGGTAAAGATATCAAGGTGTCTGGTCAGGTAGAAGTTTTAAATGGAGATCTCCATATCGCTGAGGTTACTGGAAAGGTGAATTTAAATATCGAAATGAAGATCGAAAAGGGTCTTGGTTTTGTTTCCAAAGAAGTTCTCCAGAAAGAAAAAGTAGATATCGGTACTATTGCCGTAGATGGAATCTTCACTCCTATCCGTCGCGTATCTTACGAAGTAGAAAATATGCGCGTGGGTGACCGCACAAACCACAATCGTCTTCGCATCTCTATCGAGACCGATGGTTCCATCTCTCCACGTGAAGCTCTTTCCGAATCTATCGTGATCATGATCAATCAGTTGAAGGCTATCGTGGACTTCAAAGAACCAGTCGAAGAAGAAAAGATTGAAAAGAAAGTTAAAAAAGAAGAAGCCCCAGAAGATGGTGAAGATGAAAAAAAGGACGGAGATGACTTTACAGATGTTCTGAAAACTCGCATCGACGGACTTGATCTTTCTACCAGAACTTTGAATGCCCTAACCGCTGCAAATATCCGAACTCTTGGAGGACTTGCTCGCAAGAAGCGAGAAGATCTTTTGGAAGTAGAAGGAATCGGGGAGAAGGGTATCACCGAGATAAAGAAAGTTTTAGCAAAATTCGGATTAAATCTGAAAGATTAGTATTCGATTAATAAAGAAAAGAAATGCGACACCACAATAACAAAAGAAAATTCGGACGAGACAATGGGCAACGAAAAATGCTACTCTCTTCTTTAGCACTCAACCTTATCGTTCGAGGCAAGATTAAGACTACTGAAGCTAAAGCAAAAGAGCTACGACCATATATCGAAAAGATGGTTACTCGAGCCAAGAGTGATACAGTAGCTAACCGCCGAGTTTTGGTGGCTCGCCTTTCAAATCGAAAACGAGAGACCAAGAAGCTTTTTGAAGTTATCGCACCGAAATACGTTGATCAGGCTGGCGGATATACCCGCATTTTAAAAATGGGACCTCGCAAGAGCGACAGTGCCAAGATGGCGATAATTGAATTCGTATAGAATAAAGAAATTTTATGGCAACAACAAAGAAAACAACTGAAAAGAAATTGGAAGAAAAGGTGATCGATGCAGCTGGCATGACACTAGGACGAGTATCCACCATAATCGCTACAAACTTACTAGGCAAGAACCGCACAGTTTTCGAACGCAATGTTTATTCTGGCGTGCCAGTAAAAGTAGTAAACGCTTCCAAGATCCGCATGACTCCTAAAAAGATGGCAGAACTTCAACACCAGAGATATTCTGGTTATCCAGGAGGACTGCGAACAACCAAAGCCACTGAAACAGTAGAGAAGAAGGGTTGGGGAGAGTTAGTAAAGCTTGCAGTCTACCGAATGCTTCCAGACAATAAACTACGACGAGAGATGATGAAAAACTTAAAGGTAGAAAATTAATTATTATATGGATAAAGAAAAAAAGACAACTAAAGAAGGAAAATACATTGAAGCAGTCGGACGAAGAAAGACTTCTACTGCACGCGTACGAATCACTCCTGCAACAAAATCAACTTTTATTGTAAACGGTAAGGATGCGAAAGAATATTTTCAGACTGAAGATGCTCGCCGATTGATCAACGACCCGATGCTAAAAGGTGAGATTGCTACCAAGTGGCATATCGAAGCGAAAGTTATGGGCGGTGGTATCCACTCTCAATCTGAAGCAGTTCGCCATGGTGTCGCTCGAGCTATCGTCTTAAATGATGAGACTCAAAGAGTAAACATGAAGACTCTCGGATTCCTAAAGCGTGATCCTCGTGCTAAAGAGCGCCGAAAATTCGGACTCAAGAAAGCTCGTAAGGCTCCACAGTGGAGTAAACGTTAATTCTTACACCCTCCCCAGCCCCTCCCTTCACAGGGAGGGGTTTTGCGTTACGGATTTTTCTCCCCTGCGAATGGGAGATGAAAGAGGGGTGAATTTATGTTATATTACCTATATGAATGAAGAAGAGAAAGACCTAAACATAGAGGCCGAGAGTTCTCCAGACGACGAAGTCGTCGAGTTTGAATATAACGAAGACGGGGAGGAAGATCTCAAAAAGACCCTCAAGAAGCTCCGGGGAGACCTAAAACAAGCGAAAAAAGAGAAAGAGGAATACTTGACCGGCTGGCAAAAAGAGCGAGCGGATTTTGCGAATTATAAAAAAGATGAGACTGAACGAAGTGTCCGCTACAAAGATTTTGCTCGAGAACAAATCTTGGAGAGTTTTCTGCGAGTTGCGGATAGTTTTGCTATGGCTTTTGCAAACAAGGAGGCTTGGGAAAAGGTGGACCCAAATTGGCGCCAGGGTGTGGAGTATATCTATGCGCAGATGAGAGGAGTCTTTGAAGAATACGGTGTCACAGAATTAGGAAAAGTAGGAGAAGTTTTTGATCCAAATATACATGAACCTGTAGAGATGGTTGCTGCGACTGAAAAAGACATGGACCACAAGATCGCTACTGTGATTCAAAAAGGGTACAAGTTAGGGTCTCGAGTACTACGCCCAGCTCGAGTGAATGTGTACGAGTATAAAAACTAAATGGAAACTCGAAACTGCCAAAACTGTAAAAAAGATTTCACCATAGAAAGTGAAGATTTTTCTTTCTATGAAAAAATAAAAGTTCCACCCCCAACTTTTTGTCCGGAGTGTCGACTGGTTCGTAGGTTGGCTTGGCGCAATGAAAGGACTTTGCACAAAAGGAAATGCGACCTTTGTAAAAAAGATACTATTTCGATACATGACTCGGCAAATCAAGGCCCAGTGTATTGCCTTGGTTGCTATGACGGTGATGTGTGGAATCCGATGGACTTTGGATTGGATTTCAATTTAAACGAAAATTTTTTCGTAAAACTGAAAGAATTACTCCATAGTGTTCCTCATCCTGCAGTAGATGTTCGTAGTGCGGTCGATTGTGATTACACAAATCATTGTTCGAATAGTAAACATTGTTACTTATCTTTTGGAGTATCTGGATGCGAAAATTCTTTTTATTGTACACAAAGTCACTTCTCAAAGGATGTTTTTGATAGTGACTTGGTCATGAAGGGTGACGCATTGTATGACTGTGTAAACTGTAATGAATGTTTTCAGGTATTTTATTCTGTATACGCTACTTCATGTTTAAATTCTTATTTCCTTTACGACTGCATCGGATGCTCAAATTGTTTTGGTTGTGTGAATTTGCGAAACAAAGAATACTATGTTTTCAATAAGCCTTATTCAAAAGAAGAATATCAAAAGTTTATTCAAGAACTAAACCTCGGGAGTAGAGATATTTTAGAGAAAATCAAGAAAGAGTTTCAGGATTTTTTATTCAAGCAACCTATCCGCTTTGCACATATCAGACACTCACAAGACTGTACAGGAGACAATATTGAAGGTAGTAAAAATGCTAAAGTTTGTTTTGGTACTCGTGATGGTGTTGAGGACTGTAAGTACTGTGCGGTCATTGGTCTTGGCTTGAAAGACGCCTATGATATTTTTGGTGGAGGTATAAAGTCAGAGCTAGCCTATGAGTGCGTCTCATTTGTAGGTAATAGTCGAGTTGCTTTTTCCAAACAGGTTCGAGAGTCAACTGATTCATACTATTCAGAGTTCTGCATGCATTGTCACAATCTTTTTGGTTGCTTTGGTTTAAAAAATAAAAGTTACTGTATTTTCAATAAACAATATGCAAAAGAAGAATATGAAGATATCGTCCCCAAATTAATAGAATTTTCAAAAAATAATCCTTATGAAATAGGTGGCAAAAAATATTCCTTTGGAGAATTTTTTCCGACTGAAGACTCAACATTTTCCTACAACGAAACTATTGCTCAAGAATTTTTTCCACTTAATAAAGAAG
>CAYMIC010000009.1:0-17494 GCA_964390615.1 uncultured Candidatus Saccharibacteria bacterium
CTACCCCTGGAGACTCTTGCATTTTTTCACTCATTAAATTCATCTACAAAATGAACAAAACGTTTTTTGCGGCTATAGTAGCCATTTTCTTCGTTGTCCTTTCAACATCCTGCACAAATTACCGTTCCACTGGACCGGGTGTGGCAAAAACTGTCACAGCTGACACAGTGCTTGCAGATCCAATACCAGTCTTAGGAGACAGGTTTGATTGTAATGGCAAATTATTGCCAGAGCAAAAAGTAACCAACTGGTTGGTAAATCGTAAGCTAATCACTATAACCACCGTATGTGGCCTTAGTAATGATGAACTCAACGGCCTGGGATACTTTTACAAAGCACCCCATGACAGTGTCATGAATCCCAATTTTTGGGAACGGAGAAGTTTCGGAGAACTATTGGTACTTGGTTTCCTTGCTGGCTTATTAATTGGATTATTGCTCCGAGCAATACTTAACAGACCCAATACAAATACCCCTCCCGCAGGACCTGAACAGCCCATACCACCAGCTCCAGTGAAAAACCAGGCAAATCTTTTGACTTCTGGTGATATGACAAGGATGCTTGAAGCATTAGGTAAGAATGGTGGAGAATTTAGTACTTCACAAGACGGATCATTTTCTTTAACCTTAAATCCTGCAAAGGACGAAACGGAGCAAGTGAAAAGTCCTGAAGCTCAAGTGGACAAAACTCCTCCGACTCAAACAATCGAAGAAGTAAAACCTGCACAATAAACCCTGATCCGGAAAGATCAATCACAAGACAAGGTCTTGAGCAATAGCTTAAGACCTTTTTTTATTCCTCAAATATTTTTACAAGTGCGAGTTCGAGTGGAAGCTCGGGAATAAAAGCATTGCTGATGTTTGAGTATGCATCGAGGAGAATTGCCAGAGATTTAGAATTTAGCTTCGCATCTTTGCCTCCATCTTTCACTAAAGACTTCAAAAAGTCTAAGTCTTCAAGAGATAAATCTCCTTTCATATCGCCTTCGAGCTTTGGCGCGTAGCGGATTATGATAGCCATACGGAATTTCAAAATCACGAGTTTCAGAAACAATTTTATATCCATATTTTCCGATACTGCTTTCTGCACAGTTCGAATTCCTTCTTCTAAATCATTTTTTGAAACAGCTCCTAAAAACTCATTAACCAAAGTAGACTTTGGCGCTCCAGTTATTTCTTCTACCTCATTTCGTTTTACTTTTTTACTAGTGCTAAAATTCAAAACTTTCTGCAAAACCCCCAAGGCGTCACGAAAAGACCCGTCTCCTAATATCGCCAAGAGCTCAGAAATACCCTGTTCGAGTTCAAACCCTTCTTTCTTGGCGACATTTTCCAAAACACCTTTAAGCGTTTTCTCTGTTGGTTTTTTAAAATTAAAAACCTGGCAACGAGAAGTTATGGTGTCTGGGACTTTATGAAGCTCGGTCGTCGCTAAAATAAAAATCACATGTTTGGGTGGCTCTTCTAATGTCTTCAACAATGCACCCCAAGATTCTTTGGAAAGCATGTGCACCTCGTCGATGATATAGACTTTGTATTTCGAATCAAAGGGCAACACTCGCACCCCATCGAGAAGTTCACGAACCTCTTCTACTTTTCTATTTGATGCCGCGTCTATCTCATACACATCATTTACTGACGCTCCAATCTCACGGGCGAATATCCTAGCTACAGTAGTCTTGCCTGTTCCTCTGCCACCGACAAATAGGTAGGCATGCGAAACCTTACCTGTTTCGATCGAACTTTTCAGAACATCTACAACATGGCTTTGTTCTATTACCTCTTCAAAGGTCTCGGGTCGATATTTACGATACAGCGCTAAGCTGGTGTTATCTTTCATGGTGCTATTGTATCAAATTTTACGGAGAAATTCATTGGTGATAGTTTCGACTTCTGTAGCATTGTTTGCTTCCATTAATTTCATACGCAATTCCTTGGCCCCGTCAAAATTATTCACATAGGCCTTGTAGTGTTTTTTCATAATTGCAAAATTTTTATGCTCGCCAAGTAACTTTTCAAAAAGCTTGGTGTGCTCGATCATAACCCCTAGCTTCTCATGAATTCCCCTCTCCTTATTAAGGAGAGGGGTTAGGGGTGAGGTAAACAACCATGGATTTCCAAATATCGCACGGCCTAACATTACTCCGTCACAACCGTATTCATTGATTTTATTTTGAGCGTCCGTAAGGTCGAGCACATCACCATTGCCGATGATGAGTGTTTCTTTTCCTGTTTCATTTCGTATCTCGATTACTCGCTGCATGAGTTCCCAATGCGCCGGCACGAGAGACATCTCTTTCCGAGTTCGCAGGTGTACAGTCAAGGCTGCTATGTCTTCAGCCAGAAGCTCCGGCAACCACTCTTCCATCTCATTTTTATTGTAACCAATCCGAGTTTTTACAGATACGGGCAGTCCTCCAGCGCCTTCTTTTGCTGCGCGGATAACTTCACGAGCAAGTTTAGGATTTTTAATCATCCCGGCTCCGGCACCTTGTTTTTCGATAGAACGATCCGGGCAACCCATATTTATATCAACTCCATCAAAGCCAAGTTCTTTAGCCAGCTTCGCGGCTTCACGAATATTGTCAGGATTGCTTCCAAATATCTGAGCCACTATCGGACGCTCAGCTTCTGTGTACTTTAAATCAATCAAAAGTTTCTCCCTGGCTTTCGGATGAGCCAAACCATCAGCGGAAACAAACTCTGTCCAAAAAACCCTACCAAAAGATCTTTCCGTATCGCTGTACTTAGCTATAAGTTCTCGAAAAGCACAATCAGTGACATCTGCCATCGGGGCCAGACAAAATATCGGCCGCTTTAAATTTTTCCAAAATCCAAGTTCTATCATTTGAATTTGAAGTATACTTTATTTCCAAAGCGTAAATCAATATAGAGAAGCGAACTATACTTTTGTTTAAAATCTGTTTTCAGAGGTTCAGTAGTGAGAGCTGCATCTAGATTCTCGGCGATTTTTATAAAATCAGCATCCTGATTCACAATTATTTTCGGTGCATTTCGAATAGAACCAGAACTTTCTAGATAAAATTCCATTTCACTTTTATCTTTGACATACAGTGCCATGACCCGAGTACCCATTTGCGACAAAGTATCTTCCAATAGGACCACACGAACAAAAAGTTCAGGGATAAAATAGTGCCCGGCTGGACTTTCTAAAAAATTACTAGATTCCATATCTTTTGTTCCATCTCCAAGAGGACCGAAAAATTTAAAATAAACATCCCCAGAAAAGTATGGTGCTTGATCAAAGATATAACCCTGCGCATCCATAAAATAGCATTTCACGTCTTCAAAATTCACACCTTCTGCTGGTAAATCCTCTCCACACCAAGTATATAGTCCTACTCTTTCTTTTACACTGACTTCCAAAGTCTGAGCTCCGCGAACTTTGATTTCAATATCAGTCAGTCTTTTATACTGATCTTCGAGTTCTCGAATGATTTTGTATTTGGGATAAAATAAAAAATTAGTTTTAGGTATAAGCCAGAAATATGAACCCTCTAGTTCTTTTTCTACGATACCCTGTATGACTTCTGTGTCGATGACTTTATTGCCAGACACCTCCACCGTATGGATATTTATCTTTGGTATTCGCACCACAAAACAAAGCGCTACCAAGAGTATTACAAAAGCAATAAATAGCAACAAAACTTTTCGTTTTAAAATCTGCCGCTTTTGCTTCTTGATCTCTAAGAGTCGCGGAGAATTGAGAATGCTTTTTTTACGCATCTTTTTATTTTATATATTCTTTGCCACCCATATAAGGTCTCAATACTTCGGGGATCATGACACTCCCATCTGCAGTTTGGAAATTCTCCACCAGAGACACCAAGATTCTCGGAGTAGCGATAGCTGTACAGTTTAGAGAATGCACAAAATTCATCTTACCATCTAGATCGCGATAACGAGTCTGTAGTCGACGAGTCTGAAAATCATGAAAATATGACGCCGAAGAAATCTCTCGATACTTGCCTTCTTTTGGAACCCACAATTCGATATCATATTTTTTTACTTGACCTAACCCCAAGTCTCCACCGCAATTAACCACAGTGTGATATGGGATTCCAAGAGATTCGATAAATTCTTCAGTGTTTCTATTTATTTCATCGTGAAATTTTACTGAAGTTTCGTGATTGGCTTCACAAAGCACTACTTGTTCAAGTTTGTAAAATTCGTGAACTCGAATCAAACCTTTTACATCCTTACCATGACTTCCTGCTTCTCGACGATAACACGGAGAGAAGCCTAGGTATTTTATAGGCAAAGACGCAAAATCTAAAATTTCACCTGAGTGAAGCCCCATGATAGGCACTTCTGCAGTCCCAGCCAAATATTCACCATCCTGAGTTTTATACAAATCTTCTTCTCCTTGAGGTAAAAATCCTGTGCCCAGAAAATTCTCCTTACGATCAAGAATCGGTGGAATCACTGGCATAAAACCTTTATTCGTCCAAAAATCCATAGCGTAATTCCAAATAGCAAAACAAAGTCGAGCGCCTTCGCCAGTGAGGTAGTATCCTCGGAATCCATGAACCTTAGTACCACGATCAAAGTCAGCCATCTTGAGTGCTGTCATGATCTCGATATGATCTTTCGGTTCAAATGAAAAATTAGTCTTCTCTCCCCAAACTTTTACTTCTTGATTTTCAGCATCACTAGCTCCATCCGGCACAGACATATCAGGAACATTAGGAACTTGTAGCATTAAAAGTTGCCACTCTTCAATAACATTTTTTAATTTTTCCTCTTTATTCTTTATTTCTTCCTTGACTACTCGCATCTCTTCTATGAGTTGCATTTTTGCAGAACCATCAAGATCACGAGAAATTTCATTTGAAACTTTATTGACCTCACCTCGAAGTTCTTCGACTTCTTTGAGTATTTCAAGTCTAGTATCATCAAGTGCTATTAAAGCATCGATATCTACCTCTACCCGCTTTTTTTGGGCACCGGCTTTGACTATCTCCTTATTTTCTCGGATGAATTTTATATCCAACATACTTTTCAGTATATCAATAAATGATATAATTGTAAAAAGCGCCTAGAGGGCTGGCACATCAAGACAAATGCCATGAAACCCCTAAAACTACCCTATGAAAAATTTCCTCCTTCCTTGCTCGAAATCCCTCAACCGCCGGAAGACCTTTGGATTTTAGGAGATCTTCCAGACGAAAGATTGATTCCTCTATGTGTTGTTGGTTCTCGTAAATTCACTTCTTATGGCAAAGAGGCCTGCGAAAAAATAATTGCTGGACTAAAAGGCTACCCGATTCTAATCGTCTCAGGTTTTGCTATGGGTATCGACACCATCGCTCACAGATCCGCCATAAAGGCAGGTCTTCAGACCATAGTCTTCCCAGGCTCGGGACTTTCCAAGGAAGCCATCTTCCCAAAAGTAAATGCGAACTTTATGGATGAAATATTAGACTCTGGGGGATGTTTTATTTCTGAATTCGAACCAAACTTCAAAGCCGAGTACTGGTGCTTCCCTATGCGCAATCGTCTGATGGCTGGATTCTCAAAAGCTATTCTCGTAATCGAAGGTGAAGAAAAATCCGGCACGCTCATCACCGCCAGACTCGCAGTCGAATACAATAAAGATGTACTCACCGTTCCAGGCTCGATATTCTCGCCTACCTCTCGTGGTACAAACAAACTCATCCGTCAGGGTGCAACCCCGGTCACTTGTGCAGATGATGTTCTGGAAGCTCTAGGATTTGAAATAAAAAATGATGTCGAAAAACAAGCCAGCCTCTTTGCGGATCTAACCCCACAAGAGAAAAAAGTTGTCGAACTTCTCCGCGAGGCTAAACCTCGCGATGATCTCATCCGAGCGCTGGGCCTACCGACCGCCGAGGCGAATGCCATACTCTCAATCATGGAAATAAAAGAAATTATAAAAGAAGAGCTTGGCGAAATTCGTTTGTATTAAAAAATAAAAAAAGCCCATCCCCCTAAAGGAACAGGCTTCGATGTTCCAGGCCATAAACCCCAGAACAGCATTAACACCATCTTTGTGATCTTTAGATCACTTTACTTTTCGCCCCCTTGCAACATGGGGCTTTTTTTCAATCTTTGAAACCTTGCGCAGGTCTACAAGTAGATATGCGTAACGGTTGCTTGCCGGGGTATGCATAGATTTTTCACCCAGCGTAAATTCTCCAGATACAGCTCCCCAGAAATCAGCTTGAAGTCTGTAATTAGGATTACTCTTTTTGATTATCTTACCATCAAGGCCTTCCACATAATCCGGATAAACTTCGAAAATAAGAGGACTCTCATTTCTGTCAAAGCTGACTTGTAAACTAGAAGTCCCAAGATTAAGACATATACCAGGTGTTCTTTCGTAGACAATAAGTTCGTCTACGCTTTTCCCCTTTTTGTCGTATATAATGCCTTTTTTTATTTCCGTTTCACTGGAAGATATGCCACCTGTAAACACTATGTCTTTTGAAACATAGTACTGCAAATTAGGCATCACCTCCGGAGTGAGATTATACTCTTTCCTCAAGGAATCAGTTAGTGGAACTAACTTTTTTGCGCATGAAGAAAATAAGACCAGCAGAATCGGCAAGAAAAGTAAATTTCTCATTGTTATATGGTTGTGAGTTAAAGATCAGATTACTTGTATATTATAGCATACTTTATGCCATTTTGTCAATACCTATTTGCTAAAACCTTTAATTTCATGTAATACTTTAGGGAATGAAGTTATTAATCGTAGAATCCCCTTCTAAAGCAAAAACTATCGAGAAATATCTCGAGGGCGAATATACAGTTCGAGCATCCGTAGGCCACATCCGGGATCTCCCAAAATCCAACAAGAAAGCTATCGACATCGAAGCTGGCTTTGTTCCCCATTACGAAATTTCTAAGGGTAAAGAAAAAGTTGTCCATGAACTAGAGAGTCTAGCTGAAAAAGCCAAAGATATATTACTGGCGACTGACCCTGACCGTGAAGGTGAGGCTATCGCTTGGCATATCGAAGAGTTACTCAAGAAAGATAAAAAAGTTACCGCCCCTATTCGCCGGGTAGCTTTTCACGAGATCACCAAAGAAGCTATCGAGGAAGCACTCAAGAATCCAAGAAAAATAGACACTGACTTGCGTAAAGCTCAAGAAGCCCGACGTGTCCTCGACCGACTCGTCGGCTATGACCTCTCTGGTATCATCTGGAAAAAAGTTCGCTATGGGCTCTCTGCTGGCCGAGTGCAGTCCCCTGCACTGCGCATCATCATGGAGAGAGAACGAGAAATCCGTGCCTTTGTACCAGAAAAATTCTGGAGACTTTTTGGAGACTTCGAAACTCTACGTAAAGAGAAACTAAGCCTGACTTGCACAGAAGAACCAAGAGATGAAAAATTAGTAGAAAAAATTCTAACAGAAGGTAAAAAAGGAAATTGGATTGTAGAGAGCATTAAAGAATCCGAACAAAAAAGATCACCGAAAGCACCTTTTACCACTTCTACTCTTCAACAAACCGCGAGTTCTCGACTCGGCTACTCTCCATCACGAACCATGCAACTAGCCCAAAAACTCTACGAAGCAGGACACATCACTTACATGCGTACAGACAGCACCACCTTATCAAAGGTTGCTCAAGCTCAAATCATAGCTCAAATCAAAAAAGCTTACGGAGATAAATACATAGAACCAAGAGTCTTTAAAACTAAATCAAAAAACGCTCAAGAAGCTCATGAGGCTATTCGACCTACTCACATAGAAGTAATGCACGCTGGCACTTTAGAACAACAACGCTTATACCAGCTAATCTGGGAACGAACTATCGCTTCACAAATGACTGATGCTAAGCTTCTAAAAACAAAAATCACCGCAGTAATCGAAGGCCACTCTGATCTGCCTAGCTTTTCTGCAACTGGCTCACGATTACTTTTCCCTGGATGGTTACAAGCCGACTTGGGTTCTCGTAGTGAAGACGTAGAATTACCAGAGTGTCTTGAAGGTGAAAAATTAAAACTATTAGATTTGCATAGTGAAGAAAAATTCACTGAACCGCCAGGACGCTACAGTGAAGCCGGACTAATTAAAGAACTAGAAGCTCGCGGTATCGGCCGGCCGTCTACCTATGCTTCTATTATGCGAACTATCGAGGAACGCGACTATGTCAAAAAAGAAGGTCGCACATTGTTTCCGACAGATGTCGGCGAAGTAGTCTCTGACTTTTTAGAAAAAAACTTTGCAAAATATATTTCAGATACATTTACTGCAGAAATGGAGGATGAATTAGATGAAATCTCTAGAGGCGAAAGAGATTATGAAAAAACCTTAAAAGAATTTTACACCCCATTCTTGAAAGAAGTAAAAGCTAAAGACAAGCTCGAAAAAGCTACTAACTTAGGCGATGCACCTGAAGGTATAGTATGTCCGAAATGCGGAGGCAAAATGATGATCAAACTCTCTCGAGCTGGTAAATTTTATTCTTGTTTAAATTACCCTGAATGTACAGGAGCTCTAATGCTAGATGGAACCGAACTCCAAGGTCCAAAAGAAATCGGTGAGATGTGCCCACTATGTGGAGAGAAAAAAGGAAAGTCTGGTGGTGGTAAGCTCGTCATCCGTGAACGCCGTGATGGCACAGGAACATTTATCTCGTGCTCTCGCTATCCAAAATGTAAATTTATTAAAGAAGATGAGGAAGAGAAGAAAAAGAAGATGACTGGAGTCACCTGCCCAACGTGCCAAAAAGGAGAAATGATGGAACGCCGTGGACGTTTTGGAATTTTTTACTCTTGTTCCAACTATCCGGATTGTAAAAACGCGATTAAAGCAAAACCTACTGGCAACATCTGCCCTATGTGCCAATCATTAATGATGGAAGGCACGAAAACTATTCCTGAGCGATGCAGCAATAACAAGTGTCCCAACCACCGCCCAGATAAACTCAACAAGATAAAATAAAAAAAACGGAAGTAAGACTTCCGTTTTTTGATATCTTCCACATTCACTTACGTTCGTCGAGGACGTTTCGGTATGACAAATTCATCTTCCTTTACCTTATTTTTCTTTTCTGGATTCAACCAAAATTTGTAGGTAAGTATTCGACTGTAGTTCTTGTTATTTCTGTCTTTAGAATGAATTATGACTCGCCTTGGCTCAATGTTATGACTATCAATATCGACAGACACAATCACACTTCCATCCCACCAATAACCCTCAGACTCTAGTATGCCTTGTGCCTTTATCCGATCCTCTTCACTGAGAATCTTTTTTGATTCAACTAACGTTAGACTCATGATTTTGAATTTTTAGTGAAGAATATTTTTTCAAATACACATTACCATACTGACTGATTTTGTCAAAACACGCTAGGTCTTGCCTAACGTGTTTAATAAATACCTTGTCTCTTAATAACAACGGTCGCTCTTATTAAGAGACAAGGGAAATACCAAGTAGAAAGAAAGGATGGATAACCTCCATGTTTGCATTTAAGTATACACATTAGGCAAGACCTAACGTGTAGAGATGAAATAAAAAAAACGGAGGACTTGCCTCCGTTTGTACTTACAATAACTTGTGTCCTTTTTTTGAACTACTCTTCGCGGCAGCTAAATCACTCTTGCGAAAAAGTTTTTCTGTCTTCTGTAAAAAATCACTGTTTATTCTAGAGTATTCTTCATCAGACATCTTCTTGAAAGGTAACGGTTTAGAAGATATCTGCTTGAGTGATTTAAGATCTTTCTTCATGACTTTAGCTTTTTTGTTAGAAAATATATTACCGACATTTGAATGTCTTTGTGCTCACACTATTACGAGAGTGAGAAATCTTGCCATCGATTTCTGTTATTTTTTCGTGCATCCCTTTTTTAAATTCAGTATTGGCATCTCTCACTTCTTTTTTAGTGAAACGAGTAAATTTCACAATTGCTGGAGGTCTCTCCTGCATAGTTCTATACTTTCCCATAATGCATTGATTTATTTATTAAGGAATTAATTTTCAATTAGACTTTACCATATATCAATATACAATCAAATGAAATAAAAAAAGGAAAGATTACTCTTTCCTTTTTAAACCTTTTTAAATAAATCAGCGTTTTCTTCTGGCTTTTGCTTCTTCGTCTGTGATTGGATTGAATATCAATCTATCTCCTGAGCCCTTAGAAACACGAACACCGTTTCTGTTGATTAAATCAAGTTCTTTTTCTTTTTTAAAACGATATTTTATCTCTAAATCGAGCTTTTTTTGTTCAGAAAGCCCACTAAAATCTTCTATCATCTCTTATCGATAATGTCACATGACTTTCTATCTTCTGTTAAAGAATTTATTTTCAAATAGACTTTACCACATATAAGTGCTTTGTCAAAACGCTTATTTGCATTTCAATATACAAATAGCGATAATGTAAATATGTCAGATTACAAAGAAATCATAGATCTCGTCGAAGGAGGTTTAGATGAAAAGGACCAAGCTCTTATCGAGAAAGCCTACCATTTTGCCGAGCGAGCCCACGAGGGACAAAAACGCATGAGTGGCGAACCTTACTTTTCGCACGTGTTTGCCACAGCAAAAATTCTGGCCAAATTAGGTATGGACGCAAAAACTATTGCGGCTGGACTCATGCATGACGTGCTCGAAGACACATCCATCCCAGAAGAAGAGATGCGAAAAGAATTCGGAGACGACATTGTATTTTTAGTAAACGGTGTCACTAAATTAGGAACTTTAAAATACCGAGGTCACGAACGGCACATCGAGAGTCTAAGAAAATTCTTTGTGGCTATGGCCAATGATCTACGCGTGGTGATCATAAAATTCGCCGATCGTCTCCATAACCTAAGAACCTTGGAACATGTCCGCGAAGATAAACGCAAACGAATAGCTATTGAATCCATCGAAGTCTACGCACCTCTTGCAAACAGACTAGGTATGGGAAAACTAAAAAGCGAAATCGAAGATGCTGCCTTCCCTTTTGCTTTTCCAAAAGAATACGCTCAAGTAGAAGAAATCATCAAAGAACGAAAAGATATTTATCAAAAACAACTCGGTGAAGTAGAACAAACTCTTCAAAAATCTTTGAAAGAAAATAAGATAAATATTGCTGAGATGACTTACCGAGTCAAAAGCAAATATAGTTTGTATAAAAAATTGGTTCGTTACAACATGGATATCGAAAAGATTTATGATATCGTAGCGCTTCGCGTAGTAGTCAACAATGTCGCGGACTGCTATCGAGCGCTGGGCATCATCCATTCTATCTGGAAACCTCTCCCTGGACGTATCAAAGACTATATCGCGCTACCAAAACCGAACGGTTACCGAAGTCTACACACTACTATAGTCCTCTCAGGTGGAGGTATCGCTGAGATTCAGATCCGAACAAACGATATGCATGTAGAAGCAGCTTATGGTATCGCAGCTCACTTTGCCTACAAAGAAACAGGTAGCCAGAAAACTGCAAACAATAGCTCAAAATTTAAATGGATTGAGGAATTAAAAGAGCTAAACTACACTCCCGACCAACCAAAACAGTTTTTAGAACACTTAAAGATGGATTTCTTCAACGACCGCATCTTCGTATTTACTCCAAAGGGAGATGTAATAGACTTACCAGAAGGCTCCTCGCCGATAGATTTTGCCTATGCTATTCACTCAGACCTCGGAGACCACACTGCTTCAGCGAAAGTAAACGGTAAGATGGTTCAAATACTATCAGAATTAAAAAATGGTGACATCGTGGAAATCATAGACAAAAAAGATTCTCACCCATCGAGCAAGTGGATAGACCACACCAAGAGTGCTGTAGCCAAAAAACACATCCGCTCGTACTTGGAAAAAAATAGTTTACTTTCTAAGCTAAAAAGTTACGGCAAGTGGTAACCTATAAACTAAAGTTAGTGATGTCGTAAAGCTTAGAATCATCTTCTTTGACTTCTTCTTTGCTTCTATCATCTATGGGTTTGTTTTCTTGCGAAGGTGTATCAGAAATATTTTCTTCTCCGGCAATTGGCATATTCTCCGCAATATGATTTTCCAACATATCAGTGACATTTTTTTCGATATCACCTTTTTGAATTTGTTCCAAAATAGCTCGAAGATCATCAGTAGAAAAATAATCTATGCGAATCTGCCCTCCAGTATCTTTGCGTTCGATATGCACTCGAGTGCCTAGCTTGTCTTGCAATTCTTCTTCGAGTTCGACGATTTCTGGATCAGGCATGTATTCTTTTTTACGAATTCGATCATAAGCGATTTTTCTCGAAACTTTTTCTGCTTCTCGTACAGTAAGTTTTTTGTAAATTATTTCCTTTAGTAGCACCATCTGCTCTTCAGGATGATCTGCGAGCATTAGTAGTGGTCGAGTATGACCTTCGGAAATTTTTCCTTCCGAGAGTGCATTGATCGCATCTTCCGGCAATGTCAACAATCGAAGAGTGTTGGAAATAGACTCTCGACTCTTGCCTACTTTCTTTGCAATCTCAGCATGAGTAAATTTAAATTCATTTGCTAATCTAAAAAAAGCTCTAGCTTTATCAACAGCGTTCAAATCTTCTCGTTGCAAGTTTTCAAGAATAGCGAGTTCTAGCTTCATGAGCGCACTATCACCGACTCGGATGATGACTGGGACTTGAGTCACACCAGCCATGCGTGAAGCTCGGAGTCTTCGCTCTCCGGCGATAAGTTCATACTCAGTGGTCAAACCGCCGTCTTCTTTTTGAACCTCAACCCTAGAAACTGTAAGTGGTTGGAGAATACCGTATTGACGGATGGAATCCGCTAGCTCCGCTAGGCGCAATTCATCAAACTCCCGGCGAGGCTGGTAAGGGTTTGGCTTGATTCGATCTGTTTCTACCCAGAAGATAGAATTGGAATATAAGTTTGACATTGCTTTATTTTAACACAAGAGAAAACATATTCGAAATTGATTTTGTGACTATTTTTGTGTAGAATCTGTTAATTGCCCTATAAGCCCAGATGGCGGAATTGGTAGACGCGATGGACTCAAAATCCATTGATGGCAACATCATGAGAGTTCGATTCTCTCTCTGGGCACATATGAATAAAACCAAATCAAGTACAATTGATTTCGAAGTAGAAGGAGGTAAAAAACTATCTGGCTCTATTAAAACTAATTTTTCTAAAAATGGCTCAGTTGGGCTTTTATGCGCCTCTCTTATAAACCAAGGAAAAACCACACTTCACGGTATAGCTCGTATTGAAGAAGTTTATCGAGTAATAGAAATCTTAGAATCAATCGGTGTAAATATAAAATGGATTGATCAAAACTCTCTCATTATTACCCCACCAACCAAATTTAATTTAAAAAACATCAATGTTGATTCTGCTGTCAAAACTCGTTCGATCTTGATGATCATCGGACCGTTGATACACTATTTGGATTCTTTCAATATTCCTCACGCTTCGGGTTGTAACTTAGGCAAAAGAACTATCGCTGCGCACACTTATGCACTCGAAGCTCTAGGGGTAAAGATAAAAACTACTAACGATAAATACGAGATAAGTAAAAAGAAACTCCATAAAGCTGAGATAGTCATGTACGAAGCCGGAGACACGGCTTGTGAAAATATTTTAAGTGCGGCGGCATTAATCCCTGGAGTAACCACCATCTCATACGCCAGCAGTAACTACATGGTTCAAGAAGTTTGTTTTTTCTTGGAAGCTCTAGGGGTAAAGATAGACGGCATCGGCACTTCAACTCTGACTGTTCATGGACTCAAAGAAATAAATCAAGATATTGAATATTCAAACAGCGAAGATCCTATCGAGAGTATGATGTTTATATCTGCTGCTATCGTCACTGATTCTAAACTAAAAATAACTCGAGCGCCGATAGACTTTTTGTCTCTCGAATTAGAAAAATTAAAACGAATGGGTTTAAAGTTTAAAATTTCTAAAAAATATTTTTCATACAACCGCCGCACCAAACTGGTAGACCTAGAGATATTGCCTTCAAAACTTCACGCCCCAGAAGACAAAATCCACGCACTACCGTACCCGGGTATAAATATGGATAACCTGCCTTTCTTTGGAGCCATAGCCCTGCGAGCAAAAGGTCAAACCATGATTCACGACTGGACCTATGAAAACCGAGCGATTTACTTTACTGAACTCAACCGCCTCGGAGCCAATATCACTCTCGCTGATCCACACCGAGTATATATCCAAGGAGGTACACCACTCAAACCTGCTCAAGTAGTCTGCCCCCCAGCACTTCGTCCTTCCATGGTTATACTCATTGCCATGCTTGGTGCTTCTGGAACTTCGATACTTCGAAATGTATATATGATCAATCGTGGCTATGAAGAAATCGCAGAGCGGTTAAACTCTATCGGAGCCAAGATAAAAGTTATCCATGGCTAAACCAAAAGTTATCGTGATTGTAGGAACTACTGCTACTGGCAAAAGTGCCTTGGCAGTACGACTCGCCAAAAAACTAGATGGAGAAATCATCTCCGCAGATTCTCGCCAAGTATACAAAGGTCTCGATATCGGCACGGGAAAAGTTACCAAGCAAGAAATGCAGGGTATCCCGCACCACTTACTAGATGTCGTAGCCCCCAAGAAAAAATTCACTGTTGTTGATTTTCAACGTCTCGCAATGGCTGCGGTCGCTGCTATTGTGAGACAAGGCAAAATTCCAATTATTGTGGGAGGTACTGGATTTTATATCGATTCAGTAGTACGAGGTGAGGTATACCCACAAGTAGAACCTAACGAAAAACTTCGCCAAGTCTTGAGTAAAAAATCTACCGCTTCCCTATTTACTATGTTAAAAAAACTAGATCCAAAGCGAGCAAAAAATATCGATACAAAAAATCCTGTACGTCTGATTCGAGCCATCGAGATAGCTAAAGCTTTAGGTAAAGTACCCGAGATCAAAAAGTTGAAACTTCCTTATGAATTTATAAAAATAGGAATAGTGCTACCACAAAATACTTTAGAAAAAAATATAAAAAAGAGAGTAGCTGGCATGTTTGACGCTGGACTGCTAGATGAAATCAAAAAATTAAAAGCAAAAGGAGTTAGTAAAAAAAGATTAGCAGAGTTTGGTTTTGAATACGATGACCCTAATCTGGAAAAAGTAATTTTAGGAACTCTACAGTACGCTAAACGACAAAATACTTGGTTTAAAAGAGACCAGGAAATAAAATGGTTTACCCCGAGCAAGACCCAAGGGTTCGCTCCTAAAGAATTTCAAAAAATAGAAACCTTTATTCAGAAGTCACTTTAGGTTCAGCTTTCTTTTTAAGCAAATGAAAAGCTCCCGGTAGTAGGGATAGCAAGACGACCAGTAGCATGAGTGGAGTGACATAATCTTCGAGTCCGGGGATAATCCTTCCCAAGAAAAAACCAGCTAATGTCACCACAAAAGCCCAAAGTAGTGATCCTAAAAATGTATAACGCAGAAATGCAAAATAATCCATCCGTACGATTCCAGCCACGATAGGTGCAAAAGTACGGATAACTGGTACAAAGCGAGAAAAAATTATAGTCACCTTACCATAATTATCAAAAAATTTGTGACCTTTATCGAGATATTCTTTTTTAAACATTTTTTGAAATAAGGAATATTTTCTCAATTTCTCTAGATGAACACCGATCTCATAACCTACCAATGCTCCTAAAAATGTAGCAACAAAAATTATCGGGATTATAGTATGAATAGATAAAATTCCAGTTGAAGCCAAAAGTCCTGCCGAAAAAAGTAAACTATCCCCGGGTAGAGCAAAAAATATTCCAGACTCTAAAAAAACTATTAGGAAAATACCAATATGCCCATAGTGAAGGATGATGTGCGAGATATCGAAAAGCTCAAGCATTGCCCCTTGATTATAGCACAAGTATCACTATAATAACGGAATGAACTTGTTTTTCTTTCCTCTTAGTTTCTACGGCACGATCTGGGGCTTTTTAGGTTTTTACGCCTTTAAAACTCTCCTGATCATGATCTTCTTCGCCGCCATTTTTGCCGGAGTCCTGAAGCTCCTCAAGGACGATCACTTGATTTAATTTATCTCAATATCCACATACGCTATCTGTGGAAACTTTTCAATAATATTTTTCTCTACCATGTTGATATGGCTCCCCACTAAACGCGGGATACGATCAGTGGTTTTGAACATAAGTTTTGCAAATTCCTTGAAATCGTCTTTGATACCTTCAAATTCTTCTTGTAAGTCTCCAGCTTCGTAGATCTCTTGGTAAAGCGGTGAGCCATTCCATTCTACTGTCGCAAATATCCGATACTTGCCGATATCGACAGCTACAGATTTGAATTCCACGACATGCTCGATGCATGGATCTTTTAAAAGTTCTTCGACGATTTCATCACTCACCTCCTTACTCAAAGGTTTACCGATTATATATTGATGATTTTTTATGATTAGTACAATTGCCAAAAATCCCAAAATAGAACCGATCACAATACCTCCGACTGCGTCGTATACAACATTCCCAGTAGTATAAGTCAGCCACTGAGCCAGAAGAGCGATCACAACACCGATCACAGCTACTGAATCTTCGTAAATGATAGCGAGAAGCACAGGATCAGCATCTTTTAAAATTGCCATCGACAACTTTTTATCTTTTTTGAGTTCTCTAAACGCAAACCAAAGAGTGATACTCTCGATCACGAGCGCAATCAAAAGTACTGCGATAGTTGATATATTAAAAGTATGAGCACCATGCTCGGGATGAATCAAAGAATCTATCGAGTGATAGATGGTGATTCCCGCACCGATAAAGAATATCCCGCAGGCAGAGACCAGGGACCAAAAGAACCTCTCGATACCGTACCCATAGCCTCTATGGTCATCAGCAGGCCTTTTAGAGCGATGGAGGCCTATCAGGAGCAAAGATTGATTCAAAGTATCTGCCAAGGAGTGGATACTCTCGGCAAACATACTAGCAGAACCGGTCGCAAAGAAAACCACAGCTTTAATGATTGTGACAAAAGTATTACCGAGAAATGCAAAGGTTGCCGATTTCTTTCCCTGAGTGTATGACATAGGTGAATATTATAGCATGAGCTCTGTAAAATATTTTTTATCTCTAGCGGGCGATGAGGGAATCGAACCCCCGCCAGCGGTTTTGGAGACCGCTGTTCTACCACTAAACTAATCGCCCAAATCCCGGCCGAGTGGCCGAAGCCAGACAGGACCGGGAAATAAGATGCAAAATTAAAAATATTGCATCTTCGTAAAAGGCATCCCTAGGGACGCCTAATAAAAAGAACAAGCAACAAACACTTGTTGCTAACCCATTGTAGCAAAGTAGGGAGAAAAATCAAAAAAAAAATTAACCAACCAATTTTGCTTCTTTGTGCTTAGTTTGTTTACGACACTTCTTGCAATATTTATTGAGCTCGATCTTTTTAGTGACGAGTTTCTTGTTTTTATTTGTATAGTAATTTGCGCTCTTGCAGATACTACATTTAAGTCTAAAAAGTCTATCTTGTGACATCCCTAGATATTAGTACAAAACCCTTTAAAAAGCAAAT
>CAYMIC010000010.1:0-17054 GCA_964390615.1 uncultured Candidatus Saccharibacteria bacterium
TCCACACCTTTTTCCACTTTAGTTGACTTTTTGTCAACGATATGCTATACTGTATAAGTACCTCGTTTTTTGAAAAAAGTTGGTTTTTGAGTGCAGAGATTAGTGATCCCAGCTCCTCTATTTGTGGATTTGAGATCACTAATTATCTACTCATTTAAAACCCATCATCATGAAAAACATATTCTTTGTTACACTCATCGGACTATTTCTTGTGTCTTGTTCTGTACAAGATGAGGTAGTTAGCCCAATCGAAGAAGTACCAACTTCTACCACCGACACCCTGAAAGTTACTGACACCCTAGTGGTGGAAGAAACAGTAATCGAGTTTGACTCATTTTCACTAAGTTATGATGTTTGCTTATTTTCACGGGATTCTGTGGCGATGATAATTGAGTCTTTTGATTCTACAGTAAACTACACCATTCTTTCAAAGAACGGTAAACTAACTTCTGTGAACAATGACACAATCCTCTGTAAGAGAGGAGACCGGATTTTACTGGATGTAAACTTTGACGGTACACCTGAGCAGACCGAGACTGTGGATTTTCCATGGTTTACAGTTGATGCTAATTTTTATCCGGCTCAGTACGGTGATAGTGCATACACGCATATACAGGTATATACGTTTATAACATACAAGCTTAGCTCAACCTACACTTCCCATATGCAATGGGGAGACTACTATCTCATACGGAACGGTATTAGATACAACGTCGGAACATTTTCAGTTACAGGTAACTGGTGTAATGGGGACTGCAATCCAAACATTAAAATCTGGGCAAAAGATGGAGACATCATTGCCTTGGACTACAATCGTGACGGTACTCCAGAGTACACAGAGACTGTGCCTGATCCCAGTCACACATAGAAAAATCTACACAGCAGTAAGGACAGCTTCAGTATTGCTTTAAATACTCAAGGTGTTCTCATAGTGTGTTCTGACTTAGCTGGGGTCTGGCTTTATCCGGCCCCACTAAGTTCTTAGTTCAAAAATAATTTGCGTTTCGGGATACTCTCCCCCATATTTCGATAAGCCATCCGCATGCATCACCGCTCGGATGGCTTTTTTTATTGCAATTTCGGCAAAGATTGCTCTTTGTCAGAATGAAGGTGAGCTAAAATACCGATAGCTATAGCTATGATCAATACATTCTTTATGATGTACTGACCTTCCAAGGTAGGTACCAAAAATCCACTCCACGCAATTTGTGGAAGCAAGAATAAAGGCATGATAGTGGTAACTAGATGAAGCACAAGAGCAAATATTGCTAAGCGTTCCAGGTGAGGTATTAAGAAAAGTAAACCTATTAAAACTTCGACGATTCCAAATCCTAGTAAAAATGCATCTGGAGCTATCCAGGGCATAGTGCGTTCTAGAAGTGCTATGACTAATGGGCTTGCAGGAGAAAGTGCTAGAACTTTCAACATACCAAACCAAAAGTAAACTAGGAAAATTGCAAAGCGAGAAAAGGGCATCACCCAGTTTCGACATGCGTGGATTATTTTATCATCACAAACCAATAATTTTTCATGAATAGACATGCGAATATTATACCACTTTATTTTCTATATTTTTTAGTTCTCCACTTATCGGCGATTTTTACCCGAGTAAGTGATCGTTCAAGCTCAGCTTCAAAGTGCTCGAAGTCAACAGCGCCTTTGTCTTCCATTTGTTTTCGCAACTCATCGCTTTTCGCTTTGGCTTTCTCTATGGCATCATCTGTAATATCTGCCACATGTTCTGCAAAGTCTGCAAGGACTGCAACCTCTGTATTGCCATCACTTCCTGTCTTTACCTCTACGAAACCACCAGAGACAACAAAAGGCACAGATTCCCCCCCTGACATAGCCACAATGTCGCCAGATTTAAGCCCCACAATTACTGGAATGTGTTCTGGCAGTATAGTTATCTCACCTTCCAAAGTCGGTAAGGTAACTTGGTCTACTATTTCTTCCAAAACTAAACGCTCTGGAGTGACTATTTTTAAATTTATTTTTTTAACCATAATTACAACGCCCCCTTCATATAAAACTCATTCTCTGCTTTATCATCATGCTTACCTTCCAAAATTTCTTTAAATGAACGGATTGTTTCAGAAAGTGGAACATAAATTCCCTTTGCTCCGGTAAATTGTTCTGCCACAAAGAATGGTTGAGATAGGAACTTTTGCACTTTTCGAGCACGAGCCACAAGTTGCTTATCAGATTCTGATAGCTCTTCCATTCCAAGAATCGCAATGATGTCTTGCAAGTCCTTGTATCGCTGTAGAATTCTTTGGACTTCACGAGCAGTGTTGTAGTGATCAGCACTAACAATGTTCGGGTCTAGGATAGTCGAAGAAGATTCCAGAGGATCAACTGCAGGGTAAATACCTATTTCTGTAAGTGGACGAGACAAAACAACAGTAGAGTCCAAGTGAGCGAAAGTATTTGCTGGAGCTGGGTCAGTAAGGTCGTCCGCTGGCACATACACGGCTTGCACAGAGGTTACAGAGCCTTTATCTGTAGAAGTGATACGTTCTTGCATCGCTCCCATTTCTGTTGAAAGAGTCGGCTGGTAACCCACAGCAGAAGGAATACGGCCAAGCAATGCTGATACCTCAGAACCCGCTTGAGTGAAACGGAAAATGTTGTCCACGAAGAAAAGCACATCCTTGCCTTCTTGGTCGCGGAAGTGTTCCGCCATTGTAAGACCTGAGAGAGCCACACGCATACGAGCACCTGGCGGTTCGTTCATCTGTCCGAAGACCATGGCCACTTTATCGATAACTCCAGAGTCTTTCATTTCATGCCACAAGTCATTTCCTTCACGAGTTCGCTCTCCTACTCCAGCAAACACAGAGTAGCCTCCGTGATTAGACGCGATGTTGTGAATGAGCTCTTGGATGACAACAGTCTTTCCAACTCCAGCTCCTCCGAATAGTCCAACTTTTCCTCCTTTGAGCACTGGACAGATAAGGTCGATAACCTTGATTCCAGTTTCAAGAATTTCAACTTTTGTTGATTGTGCGGTGAATTCTGGAGCTTTGCGGTGAATAGGTAGTCGGCTTTTTGCCTCCACTGCCTTGCCATCATCAATTGCTTCTCCAAGCACATTGAAAATTCTTCCCAGAGTTCCTACACCCACAGGTACAGAAATAGGTGCTCCAGTATCTGTCACCTTCATGCCTCGTGCAAGTCCGTCTGTAGTGTCCATAGCAATAGCACGGACAACCCCAGAGCCAACATGTTGTTCTACTTCGAGAACAAGAATCTTGTCTCCATTTTTGACATGAAGCGCATTATAAACCGCTGGAAGAGATCCTTCGAAAGCGACGTCTACGACCGGACCGATAATTTTTTTGATTGTACCTGTGTTTTGCATAAAATTTATAAATTTATTAATAATTATGTTAATGAAACCATACCTGCTGATATTTCCGAAATTTCTTGCGTGATACCGGCCTGTCTTGCTTTGTTAAATACTAATGTCAGCTCGTCTATCATTTCTCCTGAGGCCTCACTTGCATTCTTCATAGCCACCATTCTGGCAGACTGCTCAGAAGCATTACTCTCCAACATCATTTGATATATCTGCATTCGGGTGAGTTTGCGAGCCAAGCTTCCTATCAGTGCATTCACATCCCCCTCTAAGAAGTAATTGATTTTGTTTTCTTTCTCACTCTCTGGAATATTCTCGCCCAAACTTTCAATCAATTCTTTCAATTCTGTTTTACTGACGGGCAAGATTTGTTTTAAATTAGCTTTTTGTGAAAGTGCTGAGACATAGTCTGTATAAGCCACCACGACTTTATCATAAGTGCCTTTGGTATATTCATCAGTTAAAAGTTTTGAAATTGGTAAAATATCGCGAGTAGAGATATTGTCTGGAAGTTCTACAAAGCTCGCAATGACATTTTTACCAATTCGGCGCATACCAGCATCACCTTTTTTACCAATTGTTAAAATATCAACGTTCGCATTTGTATTTTTTAAATATTGCAACGCTTTCTTGACTACTTGAGCATTGTAAGCTCCGCAAAGTCCACGGTTGGAAGTAATCAGCACAAGCAACTCTCGTCCTCCACTTGTCGCCGGATCTCGCTTTATGAAAAGTGGATGGGTAATGTCTTCAATATTATTCGCAATAGAAACCAAAACATTCCAAGAATATTCTGCGTAAATACGAGAAGCCAAAGTACTATTCACCGCGCGCTTCATTTTAGAGGCAGCCACAAGCTCCATCGCTTTTGTGATTTTCTTTGTATTCTTTACAGACTTTATTCGGTTTTTAATTGCTTTACTATTTGCCATTTGAAAATTTTATTTCACAAAACTTGTCTTGAAGTCAGCAATTGCCTTTTTAAGTTCTTCTTCGCCTTTGTCGGTCCACATTTTTTCTGTTGCTATTTCTTTGTAGAAAGTCTTGGCATTTCGTTCACTGTATTCGATAAGTCCCGCTTCAAATTCTTTGATTTTTTCTACTGCCACGTCATCCATGTAACCCTTTACAAGAGCGTATAGAGAAACTACTTGGTGCTCCGTCTTCATCGGAGAGTATTGAAGCTGTTTTAAGAGCTCTACAGAGCGTTTACCGCGTTCTAGTTGACGCTTGGTAGCATCATCTAGGTCTGAACCGAACTGAGCGAAAGCTTCAAGTTCTCGATACTGTGCCATCTCGAGTTTTAATGGTCCAGCAACTTTTTTCATAGCTTTAATTTGCGCAGAAGAACCTACGCGAGATACAGATGAACCGACGTTTACTGCAGGACGAATACCTTTATAGAATAAATCAGTTTCCAAGAAAATTTGTCCGTCTGTAATAGAAATAACGTTTGTAGGAATATATGCAGAGATGTCTCCAGCTTGAGTTTCAATGATTGGAAACGCAGTGATACTTCCGCCTCCGTATTCTTTATTTTTTCGGCAAGCACGTTCGAGTAATCTTGAGTGCAGATAGAAAACGTCTCCTGGGTAAGCTTCACGGCCTGGTGGTCGGCGAAGTAGAAGTGAGATTTCACGATAAGCCACAGCGTGCTTGGAAAGATCGTCGTAAATTATTAAAACATCCTTACCTTGATCCATAAAAAATTCAGCAATAGATACTCCAGTATACGGCGCGATGTAAGACATCGGCGCTGGTTCAGAAGCTCCAGCAGAGACGATGACGGTGTAGGCCATAGCTCCACCTTCCTCCAAACGTGCTTGAATTTTTCTAAGCTTGGAATCTTTTTGACCAATAGAAACATAAACACAAATCATGTTTTGTCCTTTTTGGTTTAAAATAGCATCGATAGCGATAGCAGTCTTTCCAGTCTGGCGATCACCGATGATGAGTTCTCGTTGTCCACGACCTACAGGAATAATAGCGTCGATAACTTTAATACCTGTTGCGACTGGCTGGTCGACTCCCTGACGAGTCACCACACCAGAAGCCACACGCTCGATAGGATAAGTCTTGTCAGATTTGATAGCACCTTTACCATCTATAGGCATTCCAGTAGCACTAACTACTCGCCCTATGATTGCATCGGACACAGGTACTTCCAAAATCTTACCAGTAGATTTAACCTCATCTCCTTCTTTAATTTTAGAAAAGTCTCCAAGAATGATGACACCCACTGCATCTTCTTCGAGGTTTAGAGCAACACCAACTTCTCCATTTTGGAATGTGACCATTTCGGAAGATTTTACATCTGAAAGGCCAGATACTTTAGCAATACCGTCAAAAACTTCAAGTACCGAGCCCACTTTTTCTACCTGGACGCTAGCATTAAAGTTTTCTATTTCTCTTTTTAAGTTTTCTACAATTGTGCTCTTCATAATTTATACGCTCATTAAATATTCTTGTAATTGGGTGATTTTGTTTTTAAGTGTTAAATCTATGACTTCATCATTTACTTCTATTCGAATCCCTCCTAATAATTTTTCGTCATGCTCTTCGATAACCTCTATTTCTTTGACCTGGTATTTACTTAACAATTCTTTTTTGATGTCATGCATCGCATGATCTCCGATCTTTGCAGCACTTTTTATTTTTACTTTTATTCTTCCCTCTTCTTTATCGATTATGTTGCCAAGCTCGGTGAGAATATACGGAGACTTTGAAAGTAACCGTTTGCGAGCCAAGAATTTAGTAGCATCTTTCAAACCTTGAGCTAGTTCTGCCCCAGACTTTCCTCGAAGAGTCAGGTGGATTGCAGAAGCTATGTCTTTGTTTGAAATTTTTGCCATATACTCAGATCAACTTAAATATTTCCTAATTCTTTGACTACTTGAGCTTCAAAAGATTTATCTACGTTGTTTCCTAAAAGCTTCTCAGAGGTTTTTACCACGAGATCGACGATTTCTTTTTTAGCATCGTTCACCATCTTATTTTTTTCTTGCTCTAAAGTTTTCTTTCCAGATTCAATCATGGCAGCAACTTCGTCTTTAGCCTTCGCGAGCATTTCTTCTCGTTTTTTATTAGCTTCTTTTTTACTTTCATCAAAGATAGCGCTGGCTTCTACTCGAGCCTTGATCAAGGCTTCATCGTACTGTGTCTTAGTAGCCTTTAAAAGCTCTTCGTTTGTTTTAGCGTTGGTTAGCCCACCCTCTATCTCATCGGTTCTGTCTTTCATGAGTTTACTCAGAGGCTTGGCAGCCAAAAAATAAAATACAGCAAAAACTATACCGAAGTTCACGGCTTGTGACAGCATCAGCATCCAATCTATGTGAAATGTTTTTACGAATTCTTCCATCCCGTTAGAAATTTTAATTAATAAATTTTACTTTTTAGTCCCGTTTGTTGAATTTCTAACGGGATCCATATCCTTATCCTCTACTTAATTGAAAAGGCGATAACCAAACCGTAAATAGCTACAGCTTCAGCGAATGCTGATGCGATCAACATAGGAACCAATACCTTACCAGTTGCTTCAGGATTTCGTCCGATAGCTTCCATGGCTCGTGCACCGATCATACCGATACCTAGACCCGCACCGATTGCTGAAAGACCTATCGCTAGAGCCTTTGCTAGTGGTGCTAAATTTACTACATTCATTACTTCTTCCATATTATTTTCCCGACAAACGGGAGTGATTACTTTTTAATAATTTTTCGACAAACTTATAATTAATAACTTATGCATGCGCTATTTCGTGACCTTCCTCATGCTCGTCATGCTCACTGTGATCTTGCGATGCGATCGTAAAATACACAGTTGCAAGAAGTGAAAAGATGAGCGCCTGGATAAGTCCGATAAAGACTTCTAGGAATAGAAACGGTCCAGGGAGGATATACGCAAAGATTGCTGCCATTGAGGCAAGCAGTACTTCTCCTGCAAAAACATTTCCGAATAATCGGAATGAGAGAGATGCAATTTTCGCAAACTCTCCAATAAGCTCCAAAATCCCCACAAAGAAGGTTATGGGCGCCACAATCAAAATACTAGGATCCTTCCTCACTTTGGTGAAGATAGATCCAAGTACACTTACATTAACATATTTATTGAAGGTTTTCCAAGCGCCGATAGCGATGATTCCAAAGATGTTTGAGCCGATAACCATAGCTATAGAAAGGGCTAAAGTAGTATTTATGTCTGCTGTTCCCGCTCGAAACAATGGTAAAAATACCTGATGACCCTCTTCAACAGCATAAAACCCGACTGATCCGACGATAGGTAGAAGTCCTAACCAATTATTAATCAAAATAAATAAGAACAGCGAGAGCACAAGTGGAAAAATTTTGTTCGTTATTTTTCTATCATTAGTAACTTGATCTACCAATGACATTGCACCGCCTAAAAGAATTTCAAAAATATGCTGAATTTTACCAGGTACTTTTTTAAGGCTCAATCGTAGTGCAACACACAAAAAGATGATAACCAAAACTGCCAACCATGAATTCAACAGCGAGTTTGTGATTTGGAATTTACCGATATGAAAAATCGGCTCGGCATAGATAGTCACTTCGTGTGCTACTTCTTCGTGAGCTTCTTCAATAGTGTTTTCTAAATGATTCTCAGTTGCCATAAATTATTTTAAAGTCTTTTGATATATTTTAATTTCTCGATAAATTCCGTATATAGAAATCAGAAACGCTGGTATTAGTAAAAGCTTGTTTCCGATTAGCATGGCTATAACTACCGGCCCCACAATCCACCCCGTAATCTTCCCATAAAACGCCAAAACCGGCCGTAGCCATTTATAATCTTCCCTCTTCACTTGTTTTTTCTCTTCTTCCACAGGTGGGTGAGTGTGGATGGAATCGGACCATCGACCTCTGTCTTATCAGGACAGCGTTCTACCACTGAACTACACACTCATTTCTAATTCAAAAACTATATCAAAAAAACCTAACATCTGCAAACAAAAAGCACCTCCTGATTTCTCAAGAAGTGCTTTTTTGTTAGAGCCAGAGAATTAGTATTCTCGGCGACCACCGTATCCACCACCACCATTTTGTCGTGGAGGACGAGCTTCCATAGGGCGAGCTTCGTTTACAGTTAGCTTTCGGCCATCAAATTCCTTGTCATGGAACATAGAGATAGCATTTTGTGCTTCCTCGTCTGAACTCATTTCAACGAATCCGAAACCTTTGGATCGTCCGGACATCTTGTCCATGATAATCACAGCAGATGTAACATTACCTGCTTGTGCGAAGTGCTCTCGTAGAGCTTCTTCGTTAGTTGCGTAAGGGAGACCCCCTACATATAGCTTTGTAGCCATACTTTATACTTCTTCCTTTTTTCCTAAAAAGGACAAAAACTTATTATAATGCCCGGACTTCGCGTCCCGAGCGTAGAAACCCTTATCGCAAGTCTTTTGCGAAGCCAAACGAGGCTCACATGAAAACTAAACACCTATGGAGAAACTACGCAAAAAGTATAACACACAAGCTCGAAAAAGCAACAAGTGTTATTTCTTCTTTTTTGGTTTCTTCACTTCTTTTCTTCTACTATTGTTTCCTTTTGCCATATATAAATATTGTACCACAAAATTATTTTTCTAAATCAAAAGTCTCGTCGATCCGTATTTGGCTTACGAATTCTGGCACATGGGATACTAGGATCATCGCTCCTTCATACTGATCGAGCGCTTTGGCTATCACTGGCAAGTGTCTAAAGTTTATATGGTTAGTCGGCTCGTCTAGGATCAGAAGCCCTGGGCGTTCTAAAACTAGTGTCGCAAAAGCTACCAAACCCTTTTGCCCTTCTGATAAGCTACCTATCTTGGTATTGATAACATCTGAAGTTATGAGAAAACTCGCCGCCACCGAACGCAGATATTCTTCGTCGATTCTGCCAGTGTTTAAAAGTAAAACTTTGCGGAGTGATCCTAGTACAGTATCTTCAAAATCAAGTGTCGAAAAGTCTTGGCGATAGTAGCCGACTTTTATGCCTGGAGCTATGACTGATCCTTTGGCTGTACCTCGAGCTAGAGATTCCAAGAGTGTAGTTTTGCCGATACCATTTGGACCCGAGAGCAACAAATGAGTTTTTTTCTTAAGTGAAATTTCTGCCTTCCGTTCTACGATCTTGTGTGTTTTAGGACTAACCACAGAAAAAGATTTTATGTTTACGATTTCACCTTGCAGATCTGGCTGACATGGAATCACAAATGGTCGAATCGTTTTATCCTCTTTCCGGACATCCACCATCTCATCTTCGAGCTCTTCAGCTTTTTCTCGCATTCTACGAGCCACTAGTCGCAGTCCTCCACCCTTATGCGCAAAGACATTGGCTTGGTCCTTTTTGGCCTGGATTTCCTTAGCTAGTTGAGCATTTTTAGCATTTTCTCGTTCTACTCGAGCTGTGATATCTTTCAACACATTTTTGTAGTTACCAGTATACTGTTCGACTTTTAAAGTATGGATATCGAGATACAACACGCCATCTGAAAAAGCATTTAAAAATTCTGCATCGTGAGAAATGACCATCACAGTTTTTGGATAGTTCACTAAAAAATCTGTCAGGTGGGCAATGCCTGCTTTGTCCAAATTGTTTGTCGGCTCATCAAGTAGTAATAAATCTGGATCTTGAATCAAAGCTGAAGCTAGCAATATTCGTGCCTGTTGACCACCAGAGAAAGTTTTTAAAACTCGATCGTGCACTTTGTCATGACCTACTAGATTCACCACTTCCAAGACATCATCGATCTTCGGATCGATATCATATATTTTTTTGTCAGTGACGGCGAGCATAGCTTTCTCGAAAAATTCTCGCACAGTGAGCTCCAGGTCTGGTCTCGGAATTACTTGTCTGGAAATTGCAATACTTAAATTCTTGTCAGTGACGACTGTGCCGGATTCTGGCTCGAGGGCTTTAGTGATGAGTCCAAAGATAGTACTTTTACCAGCACCATTTTGCCCCATGATAGTGACCTTCGATCCACGACGCAGAGAAAAAGACACCTCATCTAGGATGGGTTTGTTGTGTCCGTATTCAAAAGAAACGGATTCAAATCTAAGTATTGTTTCTCCTTTTGCCATAATTTTTAAATAAACTCTTACATTGATTGAGGTGAATCCATGCCACCCCAAAGGTTGCTAGTACCGATAGTGTCATTGCCAGATGCTTTGATGTACAAGAAAAGTTGCATCTTGTATGCTACGGCATTTTTCAAAACTCCCATAAGTCGCTCGGAGAGTGGTGCAGTATTGCCCCAGATAGTAGCCATGGTCTTCATGTCTTCATCAGTCAAAGCTCCGACTCTTTCTTTAACTATATTTGCCTGTTCATCCATCTTTGATGGAAAATTTTCATAAGTAATAGAGTCTTTGGATTTTGAAAGTTCGATATACATATCCTGACTTCCAGCGATATGCGCCAAAACTCCAGTCGAAATCATCTGACCCATGTACTGCAAGAGTTCAAGCGTGGTGCGTTGTTTTTCGGTAGGCTTGTAATCGAGCTTAGAAGCATCAATCTTTTCCCATAAATGCTTAATAATGCTTATTTCCCAAAGCAAACTTGCAATAAATTGTTCTTTTGTGATCATAGGCAAATAGTATAACACAAAATTTTTAATTTTATATGGAGAAAGAAATAAAAAAACCACTAACAGTCTATGTCAGTGGTCTCTTCTTTGCACATTTCCCAAAGGATCGCACATCATACAAATAAATCTATTATGACAAAAGATCCTTCGCATCTTTTCAATAATTTCTGAGAAGGTATCTCTCCGTTCAAGACTTTCCATGTGAAAATGTGTCTTTTGATCCGCTTCATCTACTTTGACTATTTTCAACAGTCTCTTCTTTGTATTACTTACACCATTACATATGGTGCAAGGTTGACTAGAAAATTTTCTATCATCTATCAAATAAGTGACACAAAGTTCATCGGGTAAGTCGCTTGCATTTTCGATACCGTGCTCTCTCAGAGAGAGTTTATAAGTCATCCTATTCTCTCCCTTGTCACTTATTCTAAGATTTGAATTAGAATGAATGTAGAAATACCGTGCCATCAGCAAAGATTTTATGTATGTGAAATAAAAGAAAAACTCAAAAGCAAGATACCATAGTATTGGTATCTAGTCAAGCAAATTTATTGCGCCTTCAACTTCATCATGGCGTTCACATCGATACCGGAAGGAGTAGATGTTCCTGGAGCCATTTTCATCATTGCACTCAAATCCATAAAGGTGACACTGCTAGGCAATATAAACTTGGATTCATCTCGCACCCAAGGTTCACATTTATAATCCACCTGGGAATCAATATCTACAGATTGACCATTTGAAGTTTTTGCAGAGTTTGCGTTCATCTCAGCTATATTCATTTTAACTCCTTGATTTCCACTCCAAGCGTATGACATGCCACCCTTCATCACCATATGTGAAGCTATGGTTCCAGAACTTGTAGTTGAAGAAAAGTTTCCACTCATGTCTCCGTTAGATCCGATGTAAGTAGTACCTGAAGAATTTACGCCTCCAGCAGTACTAGTAAAAGTACACATGACATTTTTACCAATAGCTAAAAGTGAACGCAGCGAACCTTTGACATTTGTATTACTTTCAACTTTCACCTCATCACCCTCAGATTTCCTCTCTTCGTTGTTTTCCATCTTTTCTTCATTTGCTACTTTTACTTTGTTTTTACTCACTACATAAGCTCCTCCACCTATCGCTAACACTGCAATAATCGCAATTACAAGTAATGGTGCAAAACCAGATTTTTGATTGTTTATTTTAAATGTTTTCATGCTTTTATTATACCGTATTCTCCCCTCTCACATACTTGACTTTTTAGCCAAAAAGGTGTATAATGTAGCAAATAAATCGACAAATAAATATGAGCATTTACTTAGAGAAATTACGGCGTCAAGCTGGCTATCCAACTCTCCAGTCATTCTGTGACGCTTATAATAGTGCCACCAATGAAAAGATGAGTTCTGGTACACTTTGCAGTTATGAATTGCAACCACACATACGCCGGATGAGTAAACAGAGGCTGGATAACGTGAGTAAGCTTTTAAAGCTCTCTAAATTCCAGAAAGCAAAATTGGAGGCAACTTTTACGGAGGAAAAAGAACTGAGAAATACAACTTTCTCCTCATTGCCTAAAAACACACCGGCAAAGAAAAAAGCTAGGAAAACCGGTTATACTTTTGAAAAGAGGAAATCTGGACAAAAGCAATTTGCCAAGAAAACAACTTCGTCTATGCCTCCGGGTATGAACGAAGCTGGAAACTTTCTTATCTTGTGCAAAGAACGAGCACCCCTGTTGGGTAAAAAGATCAATGATCTTAATGTGCTAACCGCTCTCTTCATGGAGGCAAATGGTGTAAAAACCAAATAAGCTGAGATAAGCCGAACAACAACAAATCCCCAAATACCATCATGGTACGCGGGGATTTTTTATTTCAATTATTCGGTAGTCTGTCCGTCAAATTCTTCCGAGCTTGCTTCAGCTTCTGCTTTAGTTTTATGTATAGTTCCATCCTTATGGTGAGCAGGAGCATACAGCGTGTAGAGTCGTAAAGTTTCTGATCCAGTATTTTCTACATTGTGTTTAGCGCCAGAAGGCACCACTACAGCATCACCATCCCCTACTTCATACACACTTTCATTTATGGTGACTCTACCTTGTCCTTTTTCGATCCGGAAAAATTGATCAGTGTCAGAATGAACTTCAAAACCTATCTCTCCACCTACTGGTATCGCCATCAAAACTAATTGGCTATGTTCACCAGTGTATATCACCTTTCGAAAATTATCATTTTCTTCAGTTAGTTTTTCAATATTATTTTTAAATCCTTTTTTCATAATAGTTTTATTTTTATAAATAATATCTAAATTATACCATAATTAAAAAAGTCCAGGGGTGAATCCCTGGACTTTTAGTACTCATGCAACGTTGTTCATTAACCAAATCAAATCCTTATCACTAATTAAAATCTGGAATAAAAGCTCGGACACATTAAAGTCATATTTTATTTGAGAATTTTTACGAAGTAATTTTAAGTGCTTCATCTTGAAATCCTCAACTCTCAGATCGCAAATCCCTTCTTTGTACAATAAGTACCTCAGCGCATCCAATCTGGCTTTTATCTCACTCGGATTATCGAGATACACAAAAACTATATCTGGATATTTTAGTTTTGTGGTTCCATAAAATAATAAATTCCAACCATCAAAATTAGTGATATCTCTCAAGATCTTTATAGTTTCTGGATAAAGAAACCGGATACCATCTGTACTCAAATGACTAAACTCATGAATTGGAGTAGTAAACATCCGGCTCCGAAACTTATTGTAAAATAAAGATCGAAACATGATATCTCCTGGATCTGGTACATACTCATCGACTTCCCTACGTCGGTATGTATACTCACAAGAATCTTTGATACCAGGCATGACAATTTCTATGTGATTAATTGTGGCATACAAACCCACATTAATCCTTACAGTATCGTAATGATGATCCAAACCCAACCCTGGAGTATAATCTTCGTAAAAGATATTGTATCTTCCCTCCATTATCCGACAGATGCGTTCCTGAAATTCATACTCTACTAGAGCATCGATCTGTGCAGTTAATAACACCTTCCGATATAATTTTTTAGGCGGGTAGATTTTTATATACTTACGCGGAGTTTGATACACATGAGAATATTCACGCCTCAACCTTTCGAGTGTTTTGGGTGAGGAAGCTAAATCTAAAAACCAAGCTCTTTGTGTTTCGATTTCATTCCGTATCAAGACAATATACGGATCAGTAATACATGCAGTATCTGCATGAAATATAAGTTGGCCATGAATATTGAAATTCAAGATACTTAACAGAAAAGTGATAGTGGCTTTCATCTGTATTTTTTTAAAGAAGTGAGTGAATTATTTTCAAATAAATACTACTCCTTTTTATCTAAAATGCAAAAAGCCTAAATATTATCCATTATCCAAAATATCCCAAAGGTATAGAGTGAGCATGGTCCGCTCGCCACTGTGGGCCAGGGCGAGTTTTAACATCTCTGATTCACTTGGTAGAGATTTGAGTTTAAAAGCTTTTTGAAATCCTTTTTTAGTCCCCAGGTCCCCGACTGGTAAAATATCTGGTCGGTTGAGTGCAAAAATCAAAAACATATCTGCTGTCCATGGACCGATGCCTTTGACTTGTAGTAGGTGCTCTTTCACCTCAGCGTCGCTCATCTTGTGAAAATTCTTATGATTGATAGTTTTATCTACAAACTTCTCCGCCAAATCTTTCAAGTACCCAGCTTTTTGTGGCGAAATGCCCGCAGACTTCAACTCTGCAATACTGAAATTCAAAAATAATTCTGGGTTAGGTTTTTTTCGTCCAAAAAGTTTTAAGAATTTTCCGTAAATCGCATTTCCAGCCTTGGTAGAAATCTGTTGGTATATTATTGACCTGGCCAAAGATAAGAAAGCATTTCGGGTTGGCTCTATTTTCCGCAATTTCTTCTTATCAATCTTGAGTTTCATGTTTGTATACTACCATAAAAATAAAAATCCCTGGGTAAATATTTACCCAGGGCATAAACTATTGATTTCTTAAAAAGGCTAAGGCTTCTGTCTGATATTTCTTCACCGATTCTGCAAATAAGTGACACTCGATCTTGAAAGGATGACGAACTATATATTTGAGTCCCTCTCTAGCTGATACATCCAGAATCGGACCGACTACGTGTATACCATAATCTCGAGCCATGATTTGCTGTTCTTCCGATATGGTGTCCGGAAGTGAATCCGCACGCATATAATTCCATTTCCTTTGGTGATACTGAGACTCAGCCCAATCTGCAATTCCTTCTCCTATAACAGTATGCTCTATATACTCATCGATGCTGGCATTGTCATTTGAAATTTTCAAAGGCTTGCTGGTAAAGTTGCGTAAAAATAAATCATGCGTAAAGTGTCCTAGCTCATGCACAGCTACTCTTTCAAAATTGATGGCTCGATCTTTGGTCACTTGATTTCTCTCAACTGTACCTAGCTGCACAGCAATCAGATGATCGACAGCATCTCGAAAGTAAATTGCTTTTTCATCTGGTCGATAAGCACCATCAAAAGAATTCACCATTCTCTGGGTCATATCAGACGGTGCACCGAACTTTACATACGGTATCGTTTTGTATTCCCAATCAAAAATTTTCTCAAGGGAATCCATATACACAAGCAACATCTGCTTGGCAGTGATGACGATATCAGGATTAGTGATATCGCTCTCGTCTTTTGACTTATCGTAGTTCGGCGTCAGACGTTTGCTTGCGGGTATATTCTCATCATTAGAATCAAACGCACTGTAGAAAGCAAAGATAGAAAATACAAGTAGGGAAAAAAATACATACCTATCCATAAGGCTTATGTTTTTAAAGAAGTGAGTGAATTATTTTCAAATAAATCCTACTCCTTTCTACCTAAAAAGCAATGTTGTGTGTATAGCTTCGATTCTATTAGCTTGAAATTTATTTTTGGATTTTATAGTATAAACTAAACTACTTTCAGTACCATCTAAAACAACAAATATGGAAAACGCATTTGAGATTGTCCCTGTCACCGGTCTGATGGAAGAATTAGACCTATGTCTTGCAAAATTGTACGACTTAAAACTATCCCATTCCTTACTCAGGCCGAATTTGATTTTTAACGGTGGAGTAGAAGTCGATCCCTATGGGTTGGTTTATTTAGAAGTAGAGGTAATCGAAATTATACCTCCGACTATGCAAAAAAACTTTCCCTTCTTTAGAGCATGTTTCGATGATATATATGCCAGAGAAAAAGGTGCACGCAAGCTTACAGCATTAGAAGTCGAGAGAAATTTCGAACTATCGGGAGAGCGATGGATATTGATAGGGGGAATTCTAAACCAAGCCAACCAATTGGTTCCACCTGCGATAATCGTCGCCTACTACCCAAAAACCAACCAAGCCCTGTACACTACCTTCATACAGGAAGAATTGCAGGATAGTCTTTCCACGCACACATTATTTCATTTATTGAATTAAAAGTTTCCACCACCCTACTGATTCAAAATCTTTCAGCTGGCGCAATAGAGGTACCTACACTTTCCCAAAAGTGCAAGGGCCTCTTTTTTATTTAATTTCTAGCTTGACTTTTGAGTTAAAAAGGTGTATAATATAAAAGTGGAGGTTCTTTAAATATATGGTTTTGTTGGTGAATGATCTAAGTTCCCTTTTTGGTAATTGAGATCATTCACTAACTTAAAATAAACCAAAATGAAAAATTTACCTCTTTACTCGGGTGTAATCATGATTTTTCTTAGCTCTTTATGTCAAGCGCTGAGATATCACCCCGAACTGTCGAATAGCTCTGAAATTTTAAGAACTGTCGATTTACTGCTATTTGTACCAGGATTAGCTTTTCTTTTATCTTCCCATCAAATAGACAAGGTGGGAATCATAAAGCAATCAGTGGTGAGTATCGTGCTGGTTCTTGGATCATTGTTTTACACAAAAGTAATTGTTTCAGGAATTTTTTTCCTGTTCTGAAATAAAACCCGCCTGATGATATCGCAAGATATTGTCAGGCATTTTTTATTTCAGTGAGTTCAGTATATAATCACTTTATGGAAAATGAAGATGAAAAAATAGTGGTCAAAGACAGCAATGGCAA
>CAYMIC010000011.1:0-16722 GCA_964390615.1 uncultured Candidatus Saccharibacteria bacterium
GCGATGATTGCTATTTTACCTTCGTCGTCTTTTGCATTTAGGTCGCCTGCCTTTTTGTTTGCGATTTCAAGAGCTTGAGCGCGGGTGATCTTTCCTACCTTTGATGCTGCATTCTTTCCAGAACCCTTCTCGATACCAGCAGCTTTGAGTATTAAGCCTGTAGCTGGAGGAGTCTTGACCACGAAGTCATAACTTCGGTCTTCATAAACAGTGATAGATACACCTACCTTGTCCCCCGCCATATCCTTAGTAGCAGCGTTGAACTTGGTTACGAAGTCTCCGATGTTAATACCAGCCTGTCCAAGTGCGGGTCCTAGCGGTGGAGCAGGAGTAGCCTTGGCAGCCATGATTTGTAATTTAATTTTTTTAGTTATTTTCTTTGACATAATATCTTTTGGTTAACTTTGATAGATTAGCTTAAATCTTCTTAACTTGCAAGAAGTCGAGTTCGACTGGGGTTTCGCGACCAAACATCGATACCAATACCTTGATTTTGCCTCGCTCGGAGTCTACAGTGTTTACTTTGCCTTCCAAATCTTTAAACGGACCGTCTACAATGCGTACTGCTTCACCAACTACGATATCTATATTGTGTTTCGCGACACTAGTATCCATCTTCTTAAACAAATAATCGACTTCATCTTTTCGAAGTGGTACTGGGTTCACTCCCGCACCTACGAATCCGGTAACTCGAGGAGTGTTTCGAACTACATACCAAGAATCATCAGTTACAATCATATCTACTAGTACATAACCCGGGTATATCTTTTCTTCTACTTCTACACGCTTACCAGCTTTGATTTTTATTTTCTTCTCTACTGGCACAACGACATTAAAAATCTTTTCGTTCATACCAAGAGAATCAATACGTTGTTTCAAATTACGCAAGACCACATTTTCATATCCAGCATAGGTGTGGATAGCGTACCAGTTTCTTTGTCCTTGTGTTTCTTGTTTCGACATAAAAAATAATTAAAATTAAAGAGAAATAAGATGCTCAAGTCCACGACCAAAAATAAAGTCAAAAACGCCTAAAAAGTAGGCAGTTAATCCTGAGAGAACTACAACAATCAAAGTAAAATACATAGTTTGTTTCCGGCCAGGCCAGATTACATGTTTAAGCTCTGTTCTTGTTTCTTTTAAATATTCAGTAAATTTAGCCATTTGTTTAAAATTTAATTCTTACTAAAAAACCCCCGAGGAGGGCTTTTTAAATAATACTCTTTTTAAGAGAAATAGTCAATTCTGTAAAGTTCTTAGATTTTAAAGTCCTTTTTTAGGATACCCCCTTTCACTTCTAAGGATTCTGAAGTGAATACTTTGGAATAAGTAGCATCTTCGTTCTTTTTTTCAATAGTAGCAACATAATAACCATTTGGAACCAAACAATAATAGTTACCCAAGCGATCCACCACTCGGTGAGCAATTTCTTGTCCAGACTCCGAAAATACTCGCAAGATTCCGTAAGAAATAGGCATCCCGCTCTCGGCAAAAGAAATATTTCCTTTCTTGCCCCGACCAATACTAAGACGACGAAGACCAAACATAAGCACATACAGACCGAAGATGATGACATTGTAAGGACCAGGCACAACTATCAAGACAATAACTGAAACCAAGAAACCGAGGATAAACATAATATCTGAGAACTTACCAAAAATAACATCCCAATGATGGAAGAACTTCATACGGTGCTGTTCTTTTTTTGCAAACTCATTCCAATCAAAACCAATACGATCCATCGGTATGTTTTTTACTATCACCTCACCTTCATTTTTTATTTCAATCTGTTCTCCAAAGTAAAGATCATTGTAAAGTTCATCACTAACCTTACCCGCTAGTTTGACTGAAGGATATGAATAGTTAGTCTTATGAGTAGTAATAGTATAAATACCTGGATCCACCAAGAATCCGTATCGGCCATCGATATCCGTTATCGAAGTTGCAACTTCTTCACCCGCCATATTTTTTAAAACCACATAAGCTGGATCTAGTGGCTGTTTGGTGACAGAGTCGTACACCACTCCCCAAGGACGGTTTCTTTTTTTGAAACCCATACCATAGAGAAACATAGACCAGAGGCGCATCAAATTTAATCCCAAATCTGCAATTCCAAAAGGATTGGAAAGCAATACTCCGAGCAAGAGTGCTAACCCAGAAGAAATTAAACCAGCCAAAGTTAATACTTTGCTTACGACTTGAGCATCAACCCCTTCAAGAAAATACCCAACCTCATCAACAATATCCACTACTCCAGTTCCAATATCATCGATAATATCTGGTATAACACTTCCGCCACCACCGCCACCATTTGTCGGATTAGTAGGGCCACTAGGGTTCGATGGCTCACTCGGAACTATAGGATCTACGGGGTCAGGGTCATCGGGATTGTCAGGGTTAGTTGGATCAGGATCGGTACTACTTCCTCCCCCTCCTCCATTTAGAACACATTGAAAAACTGGTTCCAAATGCATACCGACTGGAACTTCAAGTTGGAAACCAGGTATGTTGCTACAGATGTCTCCAGGTGGATCGACATGCAAACACTGATCGTAGACTAGCACAGTTCCTGGTGGGCATTCTATAGGCCCGCCACAATTTTTAGTACAACCTCCTCCACCTGAAGAAGAATCATCTCCTCGCCAAGTAGTCCGGACGCACGTTGAAGCGTCATTGCAATCAAAATGAATCCAACCTCCATAAGCTCCTCCACTCCAAGCATAACCTTCAAACTCTCCAGTATTGGGATTTATAGTTACACCCTCACCTGTCGGAGCAAAATTAATCCAGCCAGAAACCTGACTCCAAGCCTTACCTGTCAACTCTCCAGTATCTAGATCTGCAAATATCACACCGGCACCAGTTGGATTCATAGTAATCCAACCAAGCTCGTTGCCCCAAACTTTTCCAGAAATACCGTCATCGCTATCAATGACTATCGAGGGTTCACTTTCAAGCTGAAAATTTATAATACCAAAAGAGTCACAAGCGGCGTTGTGACAAACTTTGGCCTGGTTATCAGAGTTAGATGTATCTATGGTGCCAGTATTTGCATGGGCAAAATTTACGAATGAAAAAAAAGTTCCAAACAGTAAAAAAATATAAAGAATTTGGTTTTTTTTAAATTTCATTCTTTGCGCAAAAAACAACTGACAAACAACTCAAAGGTCTATTTAATCTCGTACATGATTGTCACAGTCGAAGAGATAGTATTTTCTCCAGTAGGCAGAGTTGCTGGGGCGCCTGAGGAAACAGAGTCTAGAGCCATGTTTGCAACTTCAGTCTTATACATAACTGGGTAATATCCACCATCTTCCTGGAAGGAAGCTATTCGTCCCAAATGAACTCCTAGATCTTTCGCTAGAGTTTTTGCTTTTTCCTTAGCATCTTTGATTGCAAGGCGTCGAGCTTCCATCTTTAAAGCATCTTCATCGTCTATAGCAAAATTTGGACCATTCAAACCAGTCACTCCGAGAGTACCCAATCCTTGCATGATCTTGCCTACATCGTCAGTGTTTCGAACTTTCACAGTGATACTCTCACTAGCTTCATAGCCGATAATCACTTGTTTGCCAGCCGATGGTGGGCAACCCCATTGATTACAAGCCAATCGAACTCCAGATTCTGATCGATACTCGTATTTAGGGTAAAAAGAAGCATTAGTAGCCTGAAAATCTTTTTCAGCCACACCGTTTTCTTTGAGCATATCAATTGCAGACTTTTCAACTTCGGCCACCATGTCTTGAGCATCTTTTACTGTGGATGCTTCTTTGGTGATAGTAAAGTAAACATTTGCAATATCTGGTACTGCCTGTACTTCACCATAGCCTGATAGTGAGATAGTACTTGCACTAATAGAATTATATGAACGCCATTCCCACATAGTCTTCACTACAAAGTAAACACAAAGGACAATCAAGAGCACAAGCACGGCACGGTATAAACTTTTCTTATTTTCGTTTGGTATATCTATCATATATTTTTCTAAATTATAATTATTAATTATTTTTCAATACTCACTAACTCGATTTGAAATGTCAGCACTGCATTTGGTGGAATAACTCCCGGGTAACCTCCTGCTCCATACGCATATTCTGGATTAACTTCAAGTATTCGGCGTTCACCTACTTTCATGCCGACTACACCCACTTCCCAACCTGGAATCACACTGCCTTCACCTAAAACAAATGTAAATGGTTCTACGTGGTTAAACTTTGGGTCAACATTAGAATCAAAAATTGTACCATCAGCAAGTATTCCCATATAGTTTACAGAGACAGTGTCTCCAACAACAGCTCCTGCTCCGGTGCCAGCTACAACTATAGCGACTTTAACTCCTTCGCCTCCGTTCATCATACCCACATCCTCGGGACTAGTGACAGTTCTACCTTTCATACTAACCACGACCAAAAGAGTTATAACTACTACCACGATTGCAAACCAAACAACCATCTGATTTTTGTGTGTTATGTGCATAATATACCTATAAATTAATCCGTATTAATAAGATAATTATACACCGCTTAGCTACTTATACAAAGTTGACTTCAGGCACCAGAGTAAGTCCAAACTTTGATCTAACTGAAGCAATTACTGTGTCCGAAAAATCTCGAACCTCTTCTCCAGTGGCTCCCCCATAGTTCACTAAAACCAAGGCTTGTTTGTCATGCATGCCGACATTTCCAACTCGCTTACCTTTCCAACCACACGATTCGATAAGCCAACCAGCAGGGATTTTTATCTGGTCGACATCCCTAAAATTTGGGATATCTGGATATATCTGTTGCAGTTCACGTAATTCTTCCTCGTCAATAAAAATATTTTTAAAAAAACTCCCAGCATTACCTAAAACCTTTGGATCTGGTAATTTACTTTTTCGAATTGCTATGACAGCGTTGCTTATATTTTCGATACTAAGTTTAGTGATATTATTTTCCTTTATATATTCTGCCAATGCTCGATAAGAGACATTCGGATTGGGATGTTTAGATAGTCGTAAAACAATCGCAGAAATAAAATATTTACCTTTGGCTCTGTTTTTAAATATACTGTCTCGATAGCCAAAGTCACATTCACTGCCTTTAAAAACTTTTTTCTCTCCTGTTTGGATATCATAAGTTTCGACCCTCTCTAGGGTTTCTTTTAGCTCCACACCATAGGCTCCGATATTCTGCATCGGTGCCGCGCCAACTGTTCCTGGAATGAGAGATAAATTTTCAATACCCCAATAACTATGCCTAACAGCAAAAAGTACTAAATCTTGCCAGATTTCTCCTCCCATAGAACGCACCCAGACATACTCAGAATCTTCTCTTGCAATTTCTATACCTTTTAATTTATTTAAAATTACCAAACCATCAAAATCTTTAGTAAAAAGCACATTACTACCTCCACCTAAAAAAAGCCGTGGGTTGTCTTTAAATTCACTAGTGTTAAGAAGTGATATCAGATCATTTTCGCTATGAATTTCAGTGTAATATTTAGCCCTAGCAGGTATGCCAAAAGTGTTTAGCTCTCTCAAATCAAAATCTTTTTCTATCATACTAGAACTATACCAAATGAAGATGTCTATGCCAAAACTAATCTCGCAACACTTCTTCTACACCATCGGGCGATAATCGAATTATTTTTGAAGGTGCCGCAACAACTTCTCCTCCATCTATATATAAATCAACCAAGTCTCCAAAATACTCGCGAGCTACATTTACATTTTTAGCAACAGGAAAACCTTCTGGGTTAGCTGACGGTGCAATCAAAGGACCGACTTCACGGAGTAATGCTTGAAGAGCTTCTGAAGCAGGCAACCGAAAAGCTAAAGAATTTGTACCTCGGTGAAGATAAGCAAAATTATCATCTCCACAAGGTAAACCAATACTCACGGGACCTGGCCAAAGTTTGGAAATTTTATCTCTCTGAGCATCTGTGAGCTCCACGCCAAACTTTTGCACATCAGTAGCACTACCAATCAAAATAATGCAGGGCTTGTCGGTATTTCTTTTGCGAATAGTGTAAATCCGATTAACTGCAGTCGGGTTTGCGGCTCTGGCTACTATGCCATACACCGTATCAGTCGGCATAACGACGACCCCACCTGCTGAGAGCGTTTGCACTAACTCTAGATTGTCCCAAGTTTTTTCATTTGCTTCCATGATTATGAAATCTCACGTTCTAATTTTTTTTCAATATCACTCTCACTAATAGGTTTTACAAACTTTTGCAGTTCTGGATCATTTGATACATCTACGCCATTTTTTTCTAAAAGAATAGACATCATCTTGATTACCTTTGTTACTTCCCTCTCAGCAATGAGGTCTACTTGTAGATGCAACTCTTCACGCAAGTCATCGACTTTCAAATTTCGATTTTGAGAGATAAGGACAAATATAGCTAGGAAGATGGCTTCTAGGGAAACAAAAGTTGTCAGCAAGTTAAAAGGAAAAGGATCAAACGGTGCAATAAAAGAAAGTACATCTGAGTTGATTAAAATCCAAAATAAAAAAAGTAAGCTATTGAGAATCAAAAATGTCATGCTGCCAAAGGTACTGGTCATCCAGTCAGCTAATTTCTCCGAAGGAGTTCTTTTAGCATCAGCTCGAGCTTTAATAGTACGTAAAATCTTCTTATGCCGATTCTCAATAGAATGATTATTTAATTGGTGATTCATATCTAATATATTAAACCTAAAAAAAGGAAAAGTATACTACAACTAATATTGGGGGGTGGCTACTGGGAGTTGAACCCAGACTAAGAGCTCCACAAGCTCGTGTGCTACCGCTACACCATAGCCACCATGTAATGCGGATTTTAGCAGAAAAAATTAAAAATGGCTACTTTTATTTTACTCCGGAGAAGAAAAGCTTGAAGAATCGAAAAGGTTGAGCTAGGTGATATTTCTTTCTAATTGCAAATTTTGCACCTTCTACAAGTAAAATATTGAGCGCCAGCCACAAGAATATAAATGGTAGCCACGAGATTGGCATTGGGGCAATTCCAAATATTTCACGCATGAAAGGTATAGTCATCGTAAGTATTAAGATAAAAATAGCAATTAAAATACTGATATTTAATTTCTTATTGGAAAAAATTGGATAACTAAAAAGAGATTTGTGTAGACTTCGGAAAGAATAAGTAATAGCAAGAATATAAGATGAGAAACAAACAAAGAAGATCGAACGTGCAGTTTGGATTTCTAATCCAATCTTGAGTAAAAAGAAATACAATAGAAACAACAACAATGAACTAAATACTCCGATACCAAAAGTTAGAATTTTAACTTCATTGGTAAAAATAAGTTTTAAGTCTCTCCCCTTGTAACGCTCATGATCCAGATCTTCTTCAAATGCAAATGCGAGCGCTGGCAGTGACCCGGTAAATAAATTTACCCAAATTATTTGAAGCGCAGTAATAGGCAGCGGTAAGGCTAAAAGTAAACTTCCTCCAATTACGAAAACTTCATCTAGGGAATTAGACATAAGATAAACAAAACTCTTTCTAATATTTGAAAGAATTTTCCTCCCCTCATTTATCGCTAAACTGATAGTTTCAAAATTATCATCGAGCAACACCAAGTCCGCTGCTGCTTTAGCTACATCAGAACCCGAGCCGAGCGATATACCTATGTTCATAGCTTTTAAGGCTGGAGAATCATTGACTCCGTCGCCAGTCATAGCCACTATCTCCCCCAAGCTCTGATAAGCTTTACCGATGCGAAGCTTGTCTTCAGGTGTCACTCGAGCAAATATTTTTATTTTAGAAACTAAAGCCTTTAATTCATCATCAGATAAAACTCGAAGCTCACTACCCGTAATTACTTGCTCTTCATTTACTTCCCAGCCTAGCTCCTTGGATACAGCAAGTGCTGTTCCCACCAAATCTCCGGTCACCAAAGCCATTTTCATACCGTGAGACTCTATATTTTTTATCGCTTGGGGTACTTCGGGCCTGATAGGGTCGTAGAAAGTTAACATTCCTAAAAATTCCAAATTCTCGATTTTTGAAATTTCAAAATTCTCATTTTCATTTCTAGATAAACTCGCGAGGCCAATAATTCTTTTTCCACCACGACTTGTCTCTTCGATCCAACTTTCAATTTTCAAATAATCCTCTTTGGAAATTTTAGATTTCTTCAGCAAGATATCTGGTGCACCCATCACGATATACTTACCTCCATTCTCGGCTACAGAAAATTTATTTGTGGAATTAAAAGGTAAAACTATAAAAGAAGAATTTTGAGCAATATTACTCAAAGACATATGATGTAAAATTCCAGCTTTGGCAATGTTTACCTCAAAAGGTCGTCCTCTAAAATTCCAATCTTTTTCCTCGGCTTTTGGATTTTCGACAGAAACATCAATATTGAGAATAGCGTATTCAAGTAATTTTTTCTGTTCACTAGAAAAGTGTTGGTTGATATTGTCTTCTTTTACATTTTTTTCCGACAAGATAGAGGACAGTGTATGCAAGCCTTTGAGTTGCATATCCGCCAATGTAAGGGTGCCTGTTTTGTCAGTCAAGATAATTGTAGTTGAACCCAGTGTCTCGGCAGCAGTCAACTTTCGGATTATTCCTTTTTTACTAGCAATACGCATCGCCCCTATCGCTAAAATCATAGTTAAAACTATAGGTAGAGCTTCTGGAACAGCTCCGACCGCAACAGCACTCGATAGAAGCAACATCGGAACCAATGGCTCCCCTCTTACAATTCCCAACACAAGGATGACAACGACAATCAGCATAACTATTATGAAAATAAACCAGGCAAGCTTGCTCACTCCACGTTGGAGTGGAGTTTCTGTTCTGTTTATTTTAGAAACAATACCAGCAATTTTTCCTATCTCTGTATTATTGCCTGTTGCAAATACAATAGCTGTAGCATATCCTTCCACCACAAGTGTCCCAGCGTGAGCAATATTTTTCTGATCAGCAATTACTGAAGTGAGCTCTACAACTTCTTCTTTTTTTTCTATCGGCAATGATTCTCCAGTCAAAATTGCCTCATCTACGCGCAAATTATTTAAACTTAAAATTCTAGCGTCTGCAGGTATACGTGCACCATAAGAAATTTTTATAATATCTCCTGGTACTAAAAGTGCTGAATCTATTTCTTCTTCTTTGCCATCCCGAATAACGCGAGCTCTATCTTTTATGTATGTCGAGAGTTTAGATAAAGTACTTTCGGCATTATATTCATGATAAAAACCCACAGAAATATTTATTAAAACTGCAAAAATTATCACACCTGTATCTATCCACTCACCTAGAGTTAGAGACAAGATCGAAGCTCCAATAAGTAAAAAAATCAGAGGACTACTAAACTGTTTCAGAAAAATAATAAAGAAACTCTTCTTTTCCCTGGAATGAAAAGTATTACTTCCATATTGTTTTAAACGTTCTTTAGCTATCTCTTCAGAAAGACCTGTCTTGGTAGTTTTCAAGGCTACGATTACTTCATCTGTATTTATGGCCCATGGTTGCTTTAAGATATCCATCAAAATAAAACTATTTAACAAAAACCGCGAACATTTCACTTAAATTATAGAAAAGTATGGTAACGATAAAAATCACTGTAGATACAAAAGCAGAGACTAAACACCAAGAACACCATTTTTTAATAACGAATTGTTGAATACTTATAAGATAAGCTGAGAATAGAAATGCTGTGAAAGAAAGTAAAATCATAAAATCAGTTAATTTTACTGGCAGTGTGTTTGCTATGAAAAGTAAAAAAGCATAAAAAAGTGTAACTGCGCCATAGTAAAGCATTCCCAAAACTTCAACATGGATACCTAAGAATTTTGAGTAGTCGCTATGTACCACAGAATGGCAATCAAAACCGACCATACATACCAATGGCTTTTCTTCGGACCTTTTGTGAATATAGATATGTCTAGCTACCCAAAAACCAAATGCTCCAAGGGTAAACAATACAAATCTTATGAAAATATCCTCTGGAAATATCATACAGACATGATACCAGCTATCACGCAAAAAAACAAAAAACGCCCATCTCCAATATGAAGACAGGCGCATCAAAACAAAACGAAAGACCAGATCTTATCTTTAGATACGGCTATACCGCACCTGATTTTTTTGAGTCTTCCAAAAGCTTACATTGTGGACACTGTTTTTTGTGAGCAAAAAGATTACCTACTTTTATCGAAGCTCCACAAGGAGCAATTTCTCTCCTTTTCTGGTGAGTCAATTGGACTTGCTTCTGGGCAACGACGGGTTGCTGGTGCTTTTGAGGAATAAATACTCTACTCATAAAAATTTTAGGTTTTAAACCAAGCAAAATTACTTGGTGACATTTTTTACAACTATACTACTAAAACACAAAAAAGCAAGAGTGTCTTGCTTTATACATTGTGCGCGGGAGAAGAGTTGAACTTCCATGCCCTTGCGGGCGCTACCACCTCAAGGTAGTGCGTCTACCAGTTTCGCCACCCGCGCTTAATGTTATTCTTCTTTTGGAGCCTCTACAGCTTCGAGAACATCTGCGGCTTCAGCACCTAGAACTGCAGAACGGAGCTTTCGTCGAACATCTTTAACTGCCTTAGTTCGAACATAGTATAGTTTACTTCGGCGAGCTCGAGATTTTTTGGTAACTTCTATTTTATCAATCGTAGGAGAAAACAATGGAAAAATTCTTTCTACACCCACCCCAGAAGCAACACGACGAACAGTGAAAGTAGAACCAGATTCTTTACCATGTTTACGAGCTAGCACAATACCTTCAAAAGCCTGAAGGCGGAATTTTCCTTTTTCATCCTGAATCTTAGACCAAACTCGCACAGTATCGCCAGAAGAAAAGTCGAGAGCCTTGCGCGCCTCGATATCTACTGGACTAAATTTGATTTTACTTACATTTTTTCCGCTTGCCATAATGGAGACTACTTTATCACAAACTGCCTACAAAGGCAAACTCTGCGGGGGTAGGTGCTTCGACTTTGATTTCTTTACCCTCTAGATTCTTAAATACTATGGATTTAGCATGGAGAGCTAACCTACCTAAACCCTCAGGGCAAATATTTTTGGGAGCATACAATTTATCACACACCACTGGCGTATTTAAGAATTTCATATGAACTCGAATCTGGTGAGTTCGTCCAGTTTTGGGCATGACTTCAAGGTAAGAAAACTTGTTACCATCTTTATCTTCAAATCGTTTGATCACCTTGTACTCAGTCACTGCATCTCGCATTTCGCCCCGGGCACCACGACCAGAAAGTCTTCGACGAAAGTCTGACGGACTTCTACCAATAGGTTCATCTACTTTACCTTCGTCATTTTTAAGCCAACCAGTTACTAAACATTGATAAACTTTTTTGATTTCGTGATTTTGAAACTGACTTTTCAAAAACTGATGCGCTTCTTGATTTTTAGCAAGCAAAAGCACGCCAGAAGTTTCTTTATCTAATCGGTGAACTATTCCTGGACGCTTCACCTCCCCCATCAACTCCCCTACATTCTCCATTTCGGGATAATTCCCCACTGCCCAGTCTGAAATAGTTTCTTCATTATTTTTTCCATCGGTGTGCACAGAAATACCAGAGGGTTTGTCTATGGCTAAAATATCTTTATCTTGGTAGAGAATATTTATTTTCATTTTTGTGCCTTCGGTAGGAATCGAACCTACATCAAGGCCTTAGAAGAGCCCTGTTCTATCCATTGAACTACGAAGGCATAAGCAGACTAGCTTGTGCGCGCTGAGGGACTCGAACCCCCGACATCTTCAGTGTAAATGAAGCGCTCTACCAACTGAGCTAAGCGCGCATACTTTTTAAAGTAGCATTTTTAAAGAGATGGGTCAACAATAGGCACCGGTCTTACTAAAACTTCTCCTGAAATAATCCTACGATCTTCAAAATACTTAAGTACACTATCTATCTTATCACTTTGGACCGATGGATTACCAAGATTGGCTTCTGCGTCAGATGGAACGGAGTCTTTATTGATTCTAGAGAAATTATAGAATCCAAAAACACAAAAGAGCGCTATCAAAACAAAGGATGAATTTAAGATAATTTTCCAATACAAATCCGGCTTGATCGAAGAACCGTCTTTTTTAAAATGTTTTTTTATTTTAGGTAGTTGTAATTTCATATCTTAAATAAAGCTAACTAATTTTATCCTAAATGTCGCATCCCACCGCCCACCGCCTGTCTCAACCTCACCAGCATGATTCATCTCCATCGAGACTATCTCAAGTTCATACGGAGCGTTTTCAAGAAGTGATAAAAATTTGTACACTGAAGCAAAAAGACCCTCACTTTTAACTTCAATTAAAAGACCAGAGCCATCTTTGGGAATATCTATCAGTGTCACTTCGGCTTTGGCTTGGGCCTGGATCCCTAGGTTCTCGATCAGATCGAGAAATGCCACTACATCACCACTACCAACAAAATGTTTGTCTAGCTCGCCCCTCTCATTACTTTTTATTTCCAGAAAATGCTCTAGCGTTTTTACATTTTCCCGACGAAGCTCTTCGAGCTTCCACTTTTGCTCCAGAGCTATGGCGTCACGATTCTTTTTATTGACATAAGTATACAGAAAAACAAACAAAGAAACTGATACGAGAAAAAATACTAAGGCGATCAATATTCTAGCTTTGGGTAATTTTATTTTCATGACTTTATGCTGGAACCAAGGTTAAGAAAAATTTAATATCTGACCCTTTAACAAAGTTTGAAATCGGTAAATCAACGCGACTAAAAGATGGATCGTTTTCTAAAGCTAAACGAAAAATCAAGAGCTTTTCACGTGATGGAGCCGAACCATTGATTCGAATTTCTCTGCCCTTAGGTGTATTTCCGTAGTAAATACTGTCTATTTTTATTTCAGGCATTTTTTTTAGTACGATGTCGTTGATAGCTCTCTCTGAAACCACAAAAATATTATTGCGAGCGGATTGTATCAATCCTAACTTTTTGTTCAAATCCTCCACCGCTGCCACAACTTCAGCTTCGACTTCTGGAACTGGTGTATTTTCTTGAATAGAGAGTTGTTGTTTAATCAAACTACTTTTAACCACCACATGAAAATAAGATGGCAAAAGTGCAGCCGAACCCACTAATGTGGTAAATCCAACTGCAAACAAGGCTACCACCGCGACTCGCATCAAGAAGTCCCTCTTCATCTTTTCTTTTTGTTGAGTTGGTATCAGGTTAATCATTGTAAAAATCTCCGAGTGCTAGCCCTATGGCAGTCGCAAAGGAAAGTGATTGTTTAAAATCTATCGCTGGAACTTCTTTAGACCCGAGAGCGATATTCGACCAAACATTTGCTATTTCAACTTTGTTCTTCATGCTAACCGAAAAATAATCAGTGAGTCCTACTAGATTAGCATCACCACCGCAAAGAATTATTTTTTTAATTGGTGGATTTTTATTCCCCTCTTCATCAGTGTGAGTCTGCCAGTATAAAAAATGTTTAGAGATCTCATCACGCAGAATCGAAACACCATTCAAAAGTACAGCGAAAGTTTCTTTGTTTTCTAAATTTCGCTGAAGCCCATATTCTTGTTTCATCTTTTCAGCTTCTTCAAATGATATATTAAAACTTTTTTCAATCATGTTGGTAAGCATCAATCCTCCAAAGTCTAAAGTAGAGGCAAACATGACAGTACCTCGAGAAATAATAAAAATACCAGTCCGTTTCTCTCCAAAATCCACAATCATATAAGTGTCCTTGTCCCCTCTCTTCACTACAGACCTAGCTATTGCCTGAGCTTCGAGCTCGAAAGAGTGAACAATAATAGAAGAATTTTTAAAAATTGAAAGATAGCTTTCGATAATATTACCTGGGATAGCAGCAACCTGAAGCTCCAACTCCTTTTCAGTTTCTTTAATTATCTCATAGTCAAAAATTGCCTCTTCAGCTTTGATCGGAATATGTTCTTCAAGTGCAAGCTCAATTCCTTCCCTGATATCCTTTAATCCGTCTTTAGCGAGTGATAAACGAAACATGTACACTTGCTCTTCAGGTAGCGACACCCGTACTGACTTTATACCTTCTTCTTTTTTCAAAGTAGCCAATACATCTTCCATGCCTTTTATATCAACTATCTTTCCACTCTCGATGATACCTTTAGCAATCTTCCGCTCACCATAGTGGCCTAAAGTTATTCCTTTTTTAGTAGTCAAAAACTGAACGAATTTTGCAGATTCATCTGAGATATCCAAGCCGAAAGACGGCATCTCTAAATATTCCGGGGTAGGAAAAAGTCTACTATGAGAATTTCGAAACATACCTACATATTATACCTGGGTATGCATGTAAAACAAAATTATTTTGCGGTAGTACCAGCTGGAATATCGTTATTTGGCTCAAGTAGAGAAAATTTTCCATCTTCGGTAGAGACTGCAAGTATCATCCCCTGACTCTCTAGACCCCTTATGGTTCGAGGCTCCAAATTTGCAACAAACATACATTTTTTTCCTATGAGGGTTTCAATCTCTGGAAAAAATAAAGCAATTCCAGAAACTATCTGCCGTGGATTCTCTTCTGCCATATCTACTGTCAATCGTAAAAGTTTATCTGTATCTGGAACTTTTTCCACAGCTAAAATTTTTCCCACCTTCAATTCAATTTTTTTAAAGTCTTCTATTGTTATCATAAATTCATATTAGTCTATTTCTAAATTATTCTAAAGTTACTCTTGTGACTTACTTCTCTTATCCAAATATCTCTGAAGGATTAAGGCAGCTGCTGAAGCATCCACCTTGACTGAAACATCTTTTTTAGTTTGTCTAGCGTTCATACTCTCCTTGCCGGCCCTGCCACGAGCTTCAATACTTGTGAAAAACTCTCTTTCCTTTTTTATTGGTAGTTGAAATTTATGACCGAGATTTCCGATAAAGTCATCGAGCTCCGCAGTAACTTCATTCTCCTGTCCTCCTGCACCCAGCGTGTCTCCCACTACTATTTCAAAAACTTTCTCATCCTTTAGAATTTTACCGATCTCATCTATAGCATTCGTATCGTTTTCAAGCAGTCTTTTAGGAAAAGCGAACTTCATGCCCTCGTCCGAAATAGCGAGACCTATTCTCTTGGAACCATAATCAATGCCTAGTATCTTCATAAAAAGATACTAGCACAAAATTTGTTTTTCTGATATTATAGGCGCGTGTATACATGGGGCACAGAAATAAATATTTTGACCATAATCATCATCCTTTGGTCTTTGGCCTGGAAGTGTTATTCAACCTGGATAGCTGCGGGACGACGAGAAAAGAAGTGGTTCGTAGCACTCGTGGTCTTCAACACTGTAGGTATTTTAGACATGATCTATGTATTCGGTATTGCCAAGAAAAAGTGGTCTGATGTGACTAATTCTGGTAAAAAATTGTTTTCAAAAAAGACTACAAATGTAGAGTCTACACCAGTAGCAGAATAAGCATTTGTAAAATAAACATGGAGGCGTCGCATAGTATTTGGTGCTATGGAGTCTCAAGTTTAAGTTAAGTTTTGTAAGGTAAATAAAAACATGGAGGCGTCGCATAGTGGTTTAGTGCACCTGTCTTGAAAACAGGAGTACCGCAAGGTACCGTGAGTTCGAATCTCACCGCCTCCGCAGTAAGAACTTAGTAGATACATGACCCACATGCCTAAAAAAGTATATTTGGCAGGACAACCAAACGAGTATGAAAATAACTGGAAGGAGTTTTTTAAGAAAGTCCCTGACTTTGATTTTTATGATTGGGAATTTGATTCAGATCAAACATCATCAGATACTTTCTTCCCGGATGACCTAAAAGCCGTAAATAATGCCGACATTCTCGTTGCAAACCCTGGTATTGCCCCTTCAGAAGCTACATGGATGGAGATTGGTTCTTTTTATATGAAGAATACAAATCCTGGAGATTTTTGTGAACGATTGATAATTATCTGGAAAGAAGACCGAAATCCAAAGTGGTCAATTGATTTTGTTAAGAAGGCTGGCAAAGTTGTGAGTTCGATTGAAGAAGCAATTGATGAATTAAAAAAGCTAAAATAGTCTGCGACCCATAAACCCTATTTTTGCTTCCAAAAATCTGCTAAAATACCCTTATGTTGCTTGGAAGTGTGGGTACCATACCCGAGTTGCCCGCAAAGTAGTCCAAAATATTCCCTCATGTTATTCTTTCCTCTACGGAGGCGTGGCTGAGTGGTTGAAGGCACTGGTTTCGAAAACCAGCAACGGAGAAATTCGTTCGTGAGTTCAAATCTCACCGCCTCCGCTTTTTATTTAGGTTCGATTTCAGTCGGACGAATTTCTATTTGTGTAGTAGTCGGTACTACTTTTTGTTCAACTATTTTTGGTGCTGGTGGAGTGTTTACAATAGTTGGTGGTATGGGTGTTGGTATTGGCGGTGGAGTTTGAACGGATGGTGCTGGCCTAGGTGCATACGGAATCCCTGGTATAGGCATCGGAGGTATCGGCGCAGTCATGATATTTCCTACCCCCTTGAGTCCTCGACGGATATGATGCCCCGCGTAGTAGTGGATAATCATGCCAAGAATGAGTGCAAGGAGAAGTCCGATCAAAATCCAAATTAAATTATCTTTAAGAAACTTTACGATAAAAGTAGGTGGAGTCACATCGATAGATTCATCTCGAATATTTCCAGCGTGGTCTATCGCCCGCACTATAACTTGGAGATTAGAATCTTCTTTGAGTGGAACTTGGCACGGACTCTCTGTTCTTATGAAAGATGGAGAAACTGTGGTCGGTTGTGATTTATC